>JAKSTW010000020.1 GCA_024402405.1 Spirochaetia bacterium
ATGTAACTGTAGGAAAATCAAAAAATCAGGAAATTGATTTCTGTGCTCAGAACGAAAAAGGAATTCTTTACTTCCAGGTCTGCTATCTTCTTGCCACAGAAGAAACTGTCCAGCGTGAATTTGGAGTTTACGACAGCGTTCGGGATAACTATCCAAAATATGTTCTTTCTCTTGATAAGTTTGATTTTTCTCAGAATGGAATTATTCACAAGAATTTGATTGACTGGTTATTGGAGAAATAGTTTATGTCCGCCTACACCGAAGAATCCTATGAAAATGCGCTCATCGAACTTTTCCGCGACACAATGGGCTGGGAACACATCTATGGTCCGGACATTGACCGCGACTGGCATTCTCCCCTTTATGATACTGTTCTCGAAGATTCGATCCGCTGCATAAATCCCAAAGCATCTCTCAGTGCAATCAACGAAGCTCTGCTGAAACTCCGTAACTTTGAAAATGCTGAACTTGTAAAAAAGAATGCACTGTTCATGGATTATCTTCAGAACGGAATCGAAGTTTCTTATTCTGCAAATGGTGAAACTAAATCTGACATTATTTATATAGTCGATTATAAAAATCCTTCAAACAATTCTTTCATAATTGCAAACCAGTGGACGTTCATTGAAAAATCCAACAAGCGGCCAGATATCATTCTTTTCTTGAACGGACTTCCAGTCTGTCTTTTTGAGTTGAAATCACCAAGCCGCGAACAGACTGATGCAAGCGAAGCATTTTCACAGATTCGTAATTACATGCAGGAAATTCCTTCCATGTTCATCTACAACTGTATCTGCGTTATGTCTGATCAGCTTACTTCTAAAGCCGGAACAATTACCAGCGGTGAAGACCGCTTTATGGAATGGAAAACCGAAAATGGTGAGAATGCGAACGAAAATCAGTTTGGTCGATTTGACATTTTCTGCAAAGGCATTTTTCAAAAAGAACGATTGCTGGATATCATTAAAAATTTCATTTGTTTTAATAATGATGGAATAAATTCCTATAAAATCTTGGCTGGCTATCATCAGTATTTTGCTGTTCGTAAAGCTGTTGAACGCACCCGCTCTGCAGTTTCTGGTAACGGGAAAATCGGTGTTTTCTGGCATACCCAGGGTTCCGGAAAATCGCTTTCAATGGTTTTCTACGCACATCTTCTGCAGCAGGCAATTGATTCTCCGACTATTGTTGTAATTACTGACCGTAACGATCTTGATAATCAGCTTTTTACTCAGTTCAGTAACTGCAAAGATTTTCTGCGTCAGGAACCTGTTCAGGCTGAAAGTCGTGAACATCTTAAATCTCTTCTTGAAGGCCGCAAAGCAAACGGCATCATCTTTACCACAATGCAGAAGTTTGAAGAATCTTCTGAACCGCTCAGCGAACGCAAAAATATCATTGTTATGGCTGATGAAGCTCACCGGGGTCAGTACGGTCTTACAGAGAAAATCAAAACTTCCCGCGACGAACAGGGAAACTTAATTGCAAGACGCACGATCGGTACTGCCCGCATAATACGCGATTCTCTTCCAAATGCAAGTTACATCGGCTTTACCGGAACTCCGATCAGCCGTGAAGACCGAAGTACAATCGAAGTTTTCGGTGATTATATTGACGTTTATGATATGACGCAGGCTGTTCAGGATGGAGCTACCCGCCCGGTTTATTATGAAAGCCGTGTTATCAAACTTAAACTTGATGACAAAGTTCTTGCCCAGATCGATGCTGAATATGATTTGCTTGCTCAGAATGCTGATGAAGAAGTGATTGAAAAAAGCAAACATGAATTGGGCAAAATGGAAGAAGTGCTTGGTCACGAAAAAACAATCAATTCGCTTGTTGATGATATTCTTGACCACTATGAAAACGAACGCCAGTATCTTTATACCGGAAAAGCAATGATCGTTGCATACAGCCGTTCAATCGCAATGAAGATCTTCAACCGTATTCTCGAACTCCGTCCTGAATGGGCCGGAACAACTGCACAAGTTGATGTTGGAGGCAAAAAGATCACAGTTCCAGGTGATGATGCAAAAATTGCTGTTGTAATGACAGAAAGCAATAAAGACCCGGAAGAATGGCGTGCAATAATCGGAAATAAAAATCGCAAAAAGGAATTGGCAACACGTTTCAAGGACAACGGCAGTCCTCTTAAAATCGCTATTGTCGTAGATATGTGGCTTACAGGTTTTGATGTTCCGTCTCTTGCAACAATGTATGTTTATAAACCAATGGAATCGTACAATCTTATGCAGGCAATCGCCCGTGTAAACCGTGTTTTCAAAGATAAGGAAGGCGGTCTGGTCGTTGATTATGTTGGAATTGCAAATGCCCTCAAACAGGCAATGAATGATTACACAGTCCGCGACCGTAAAAACTATGGCGAAATGAATGTTGCAAAACGTGCTTATCCTAAGTTCCAGGAAAAACTTGAGATCTGTCAGAATCTTTTCTTCGGATTTGATTACACACCGTTCTATGACGGTTCAGATCTGCAGCACGGTATGATAATTACAGGTGCTGTAAACTTCATCATGGCTGTCGATAAAGAAGAACAGAAACAGGCATTTGTAAAAGAAGCTTTGATGCTAAAGCAGGCACTTTCTCTTTGTTCTTCCATGGTTCAGCAGCACATGAGAATGGAAGCAGCATTTTTTGAATCTGTTCGTGTTCTTGTGATGAGATTGATGTATGCTGCAAATGATAAGAAATTCTCTCTCAAAGAAATAAACGAAAGAATCAACGAGCTTTTAAAACAGTCTGTAAAATCGGATGGTGTAATAAATCTTTTCAGCGACGTCGGAGAAAAAGTAAATCTTTTTGATCCAGCATTCCTTGAAAACATTTCTAAGATGAAAGAAAAAAATCTTGCCGTAGAAATGCTCAAAAAACTCATTAATGAACAGGTAAAAGTTTACAAGCGTACAAATCTTGTTAAGTCAGAACATTTCAGCGAGATCATCCAGCAGGCATTAAACCGCTACTTAAACGGTATGCTTACAAATGAAGAAGTAATTCAGGAATTATTAAAACTTGCCAAAGAAATGCTTCACGCAAGCGAAGAAGGAAACAAACTCGGCCTTTCAGACGAAGAACTTGCTTTCTACGATGCCCTTACCAAACCTGAAGCCGTAAAAGATTTCTATTCCAATGAGGACTTGGTTGCACTTACAAAAGAACTTACAGAAACTCTCCGTAAAAACAAAACAATCGACTGGCAGAAAAAAGAAAGTGCCCGCGCAAAAATGCGCATGATCGTAAAAAAGCTTCTGAAAAAATACAAATATCCGCCGGAAGGTCAGGAAGACGCACTTAAAACTGTAATCAGACAGTGTGAGATGTGGACCGATAATATTACAGAAACAGAATTTTTCTATGAGATCCATGATAATACAGATCTGATGGCTGCCGATTCACCAAATTACATGAAATCATGATTCCAACTGTTTTTCATATTGTAAAAACCAAGTGATTTCTTTATACTGTAAAAAAATATTATAATTGAGGTTATTATGTGGAAAAATATGTTTTCAACTGATATCGGAATGGATCTTGGAACATGTAACACACTTGTATATATCAATGGCAAAGGTCTTGTAATCAATGAGCCTTCTGTAGTGGCTCTGGAAAAAAATACAAAAAAAGTTATTTCAGTGGGCCGGGAGGCAAAGAACATGCTTCTCAGGACTCCTGAAGATATTGTGGCGATCCGCCCTCTCCGGGATGGTGTCATAGCAGACATCGACACAACTGAGAAGATGATCCGCCATTTCATTTCCATGGTTCTGCCGAGAAGATGGCTTATAAAACCAAGAATGGTCATCGGTATTCCAAGCTGCATCACAGAGGTGGAGAGACGCGCCGTTGAGGAATGCGCATACAAGGCAGGTGCCCGAGATGTGAAGGTGGTGGAAGAGTCACTGGCAGCGGCCATCGGTGCTGAGATCCCTATCCAGGAACCTGCAGGAAATATGGTCTGCGACATCGGAGGAGGCACAACTGAGGTATCAGTCATTTCCATGAGCGGTATCGTAGTGACAAAAGCCATCAGAGTGGGCGGCGATGAGTTCGATGAGGCCATCGTAAAGCATATCAGAACTGTACATAATATGATCATCGGTGCCCAGGCAGCTGAGAGAATAAAAATCAAGATCGGCAGTGCCTACGACAGTGAGAATACAGTCGAGAAAATGGAAATCGGCGGTACTGATGCCATCACAGGACTTCCAAGACGTGTTGAGATAGATTCCATCGAAATCAGAGAATCACTCCGTGAACCTATCAGATCCATCATTCTTACGATCAAGGGAACTCTGAACCAGACTCCTCCGGAGCTGAACTCTGATATCATTGAACGCGGAATTGTCCTTACAGGCGGCGGTGCCCTTCTGGCAGGGCTGGATACTCTTATCTCAAATGAGATCGGAGTTCCTGTCTTCGTGGCAGAAGATCCTCTGCTCTGCGTTGCAAAAGGTGCCGGCAAATACTACGAGCACATGAGAGGCAATGTATACAGGAGAGCGACCAAGAGCTCATCTGCTGAATAATGGCATAAAATGTTCGGATTTACGGCATTTAGAAAGCATCTGAAAGAATTCGCAGTATTTTTTGTACTTATAATAATATGTCTGTCCATGCTTGCTTATTCAGGAAGTCAGAGCGAGACTTTCAAACCTAAGAAAGCAGGGATGGATCTTCTTTCTCTGTGCCAGCGCGGCATAGCATATACCGGCGGATTCTTTACCGGAACTGTAAATTCCATAGCAGAGCTCCATACTCTCAGAAAGGAATATCAGGAACTGACAAAACAGATGGAAGAATATCAGTTCATGGAAAAGAACTACCTGGAGCTTTTCAGGGAGAATCAGCAGCTGAAACGGCAGCTGGGATACCTTGAGGAAGGAGAAATTGAGAAAATCTCAGCCACCATTCTTGGTGGAAAAACCAACAATCTCTTCAGCAGCATCATCATAAACCAGGGGGAAAACAAGGGCATAAGAAAAAACATGCCTGTGATCGCCTATTCCAGCGAGTTTCCATGTCTGGTGGGAAAAGTTGTGGAAGTCAGCGGACATTCTTCTATCATAAAACCACTTACAGACCGCAGCCTTTATATTCCGGCCCGGCTGCAGAAACTCAGATATGAGGGATTGGTAAGGGGCAGCGGAGCTGAAATGGATTCTCCACTGACCATGAACTACATCAGTAAAAGAATGAAAAATGACATCGCCGAAGGAGATATTGTAGTCACATCAGGCAACAATGATATCTATCCTGAGAACATCTATATAGGAACCGTCAGCGGGATCTCTGCAAAAGAATATGAATCATCTCTGGAACTTGAACTCCAGCCGTTCGTCGATTTTCATCGTCTGAAATATGTCTTTGTACTAAAAGTCACAGGAGAACCTGATGAGAAATAAACTGCTTATTTCCATAATCCTGGTTCTGGTGCTCATTCTTATCCAAAGCACTGTGCTGCACTATATCTCACCGGACATGATTCTGCCTGACCTTTCCATGATAGTAGTTCTTCTATATGCATCCAGGAAGGGAGTGATGGAGGGACAGGTCCTGGGCTTCATATCCGGTCTTGCTGAGGATTTTCTGACAGTATCTCCGCCAGGTTTCAACGCCCTTATCAAAACCATATTGGGCTTTATGGCCGGCATACTGAAAAACAAACTTATTTTTGATCCTGTACTCTTCCCTGTTCTGTTTATTTTTCTGGCAACTCTGCTGAAATACATGCTTGCCTATGTGACAGCCTATGTTTTTCTGGACTCTGATTCATTCTCATCGCTTTTCAACAACAGACAGCTTCTGGAAATATTGCTGAATTCACTGCTGGCACCTTTGGTATATTTTCTCCTGAAACATTCCAAACTTATTCCTACAGATATCTGGAGCAGCCAGAAGTGAGTATAAATTCTTTCGGAAATGGCAATATACGCAGAGAACGGGTTCTTTTCATAGCCCTTACATTTATCATCGTCTTTGCAATTTTCATCAGCTATCTTTTTTCACTTCAGATCGTCAGATGGTCAGAATATATGGACAAGGCTTCATCTGTATCAAAACGTACTACAGAAATTCCGCCGCTCAGGGGTGAGATCTACGACAGAAATTATGATTCCCCGCTGGCTACCAATATGGATTCTTTCGAGATCTCCATTACTCCTGCAGAATGCGACAAAAAGGAACTGCCGGGAATGATCTCAAAACTGGCAGGAATTCTGGAAACTGATTCACAGCTTCTTCTTAAAAAAATTCCAGTCTCCGGATTCTATCAGTCTGTCAGACTCAAGGAAGGTGTCAGTTATGAGCAGATCTGCACCATAGCCTCCAGAATCGATGAATTTCCGGGAATCTCGTGGAACAGCAGACCGATCAGAAACTATATATTCACACCATCAATGTCCCATGTCATAGGATATGTCGGAAATATCACAGCAGATGAGCTTCATATTCTTTACAACAGCGGATATACAGCAAACAGCATAATAGGCAAGAGCGGGATAGAAAAAGAATACGATATGCTGATGAAAGGCAAAGCCGGACAGAAGCGAAACACAGTGGATGTGAAAGGCCGGAATGTCACAGACAGCAATGATACAACTCCGCCTGAGCCAGGCAAGAATCTGGTTCTGACCATTGACCGCCATATTCAGGAATTATGTGAGAAAGCCCTGGGCGAAAGAATGGGTTCTGTGGTAGTGCTGAAACCAGATACAGGTGAGATACTGGCCATGGTCTCATATCCTGCATACAACCCCAATCTTTTCTATACAAATGCCAGCTCATCATATTATAAGTCGATCTCTCTGGATTCTCGTTATCCGTTTCTGAACAGGGCAATCCAGTCAGCCTCAGCTCCGGCATCCACCTTCAAAACGCTTATGATGACTGCAATTCTCGAGGAAAAGGCTTTTCCGGCAGAGGTAAGGATCGACTGTCCCGGCTCCATAATATTGGGAGACAGAACTTTCAACTGCCATCTGAAGACAGGACACGGCAGACTGAATCTGTCAGATGCCCTCAAGGAATCCTGTGATGTATATTTCTGGGAAGTAGGAAAAGAACACCTGGGAACAGAAAAAATAGTCGAGTACGCAAAAAAAATGGGACTTGGAACAAAAACAGGCATAGATCTTCCGGGAGAAGTCTCTGGTCTGGTTCCTACTCCGCAATGGAAAAAAAGGATATATAATGTACCATGGGTAGGCGGTGATACTTATAATATGTCCATCGGACAGGGTTATACTCAGGTGACTACACTGCAGATCGCAGACATGATAGCCATGATCGTCAATGATGGGATCATATACATTCCTCACCTGCTGAAAGAAGTAAGAGATCCTGTCACCAGAGAAATACTGGAAACCAGAAGTCCTCAGGTGCTTCATAAAGCAGACATCAGCAAAAAAACTTTTGCGGCTGTAAAAAAGGGAATGCGCAGAGTTGTGGCAGAAGGTTCTGTCCGCGGTGTCTTCAACGAGAAAGTGGCAGAAGTGGCGGCAAAGACAGGAACAGGCGAAGTTGGATATAAAGATAAATGGACTTCCTGGTTCGCATCCTATGGGCCATACAATGGCAAGCCAAAAGATCAGGTAGTCGTAGTAGTCATGGTAGAGGCTTCCAATGACTGGGAATGGTGGGCACCTAAAGCAGCCAACGCTATTTATCAAGGAATATTCGGTCAACAGAATTATGAAGAGGTCGTGGAGACACTGGATATCTGGTATCTGAACCAGGGACACGACTACATAAGGAAAAAAAGTGAATAGAAAATCTTATCTGAACTTTGACTTCATTATCCTCTCTGCTGTCATCTGTCTGGTCACCATCAGTGTTTCCTTCATTTATTCCAGCGGTATAAATGCTGATGGAGTCAACACATCCAATGAATACCTCAAGCAGCTCATATGGGGATGTACCGGCCTGATTCTTATGATGGCAGTAATTTTCATTGATTATAAATTCCTATACGATTTTTCTGTTTACATATACATTTTCTGCAATATTCTGCTGCTGATAACAGTTCTGTTCGGCAATAAAGTCAACGGAGCCAGATCTTGGCTGGGATTCATGGGATTCGGCATCCAGCCGTCCGAATTTGCAAAGATCGGCACCATCATATTCCTGTCGGCATTCTGTGCAAAAAATAAAAAAGAGATAAGATCTCTGTCAGTATTCATAAAAGCCCTGGGAATAATCGCCTTGCCGATGATGCTGATACTGGCACAGCCGGATATGGGAACAACGCTGGTGTTTATCCCTATATTTCTGGCAACACTTCTGATTGCAGGAGCCAAAGCCAGATATCTCTTCTTCATAGCAGCCGGAGGCTTCCTTACCATGGTGCTCACAGTCATTCCTGTATGGACAGGTTATATAATGAAGCAGGAATCCTATCTGCTGAACATACTGATGAACACAGCTGTCCTGTTCAATATTTTTATCGCAGGGATAATAATTGCGGCACTGGCTGGAACAGGATGGCTCATATACAAGAAAAATTATTACTACTGGCTGTGTTATGGCTCGGTGATCTTCTCAGGTTCCATTTTCTGCTCAATAGCCGTCAGAAAAGTGATCAAAGTATATCAGATCATGCGTCTGGTCGTATTTCTGGATCCAAGCGTAGATCCTAAGGGCGCAGGGTGGAATATAATCCAGTCAATAACAGCCATAGGCTCCGGTGGATTCTGGGGCAAAGGATTTCTCCAGGGCACACAGAGCCATTACCAGTATCTGCCTCAGCAGAGCAATGACTTCATTTTCTCGATCATTGCCGAGGAGTCGGGATTTCTGGGCTGTATGGTGGTGTTCCTCTGTTTCTTCATCATACTTATGCGGGGACTTATGATAGCCTGCGCTTCAAAGGATTCCTTCGGCACATATATGGCTTCAGGTATCATTGCTATGGTATTTTTCCATTTTATGATAAATATAGGTATGGCCATGGGGATCATGCCTATTACGGGAATTCCGCTGCTGTTTCTTTCATACGGAGGTTCTTCGCTGTGGACCTCCATGATTGCAGTCGGAATTCTGATCAATATATATTACAGGCGATATGGGTTTAAAATTTGAACATCTCAACTTACAGAAATCTTGACAATATTCTGATGCAGGTCGAAAAACCGGCACGTTATACAGGCGGTGAGTTCGGCTCTTATAAAAAAAGCGGCAGACTCATCAATATGGCGATCTCTTATCCGGATCTATATGAAATCGGTATGTCAAACACTGCCCTGAAAGTTCTCTACAATCTGTTCAATGAGATAGATGATGTGAACTGCGAAAGGGTCTTTGCACCGGCACCGGACTTCGAGGAAAAAATAAGAGCAGCACAGATTCCATTATACACATTGGAAACCGGTATTCCGCTGCATGATCTGGATATCCTGGGCTTCACCATCGGTTATGAGCTGACAGGAACAAATATTCTGAACATCCTTGAACTGGGCGGTATTCCACTGGAATGCAGCCAGCGAGGAGAGAACGATCCGATAATAATTGCCGGAGGGCCGGGAGTCACAAACCCTGCACCATTTGGAAAAATTTTCGATGCAGTTTTCATAGGCGAGGCAGAAGATGCCTATGAACCGTTGATGGCGGAAATCAAAAAAATAAAAGCAGATGGCGGAAGCAGACAGGCAATCCTTGAGACTTTTGAGAAACAGCCTTTCATCTGGACCAGAAACAAGAAAGAAAAAGTACGGAGAGCAATGTGGAAAGGATTCGGCACCAAGGTCTATCCTCTGGCAAAGGGACCGGTTCCTTCACTGAAAACCATCCAGAGCAATGGCGTGGTTGAGATCATGCGCGGCTGTCCCAACGGATGCAGATTCTGTCATGCCGGAATCTATTACAGACCGCAGAGGGAAAAAGACATCGATCTGATCCTGAAGGAAGTCGACACACTGGTTTTCAAATACGGATACAGAGAGATCACACTGCTTTCACTTTCTTCCGGAGATTATTCTGTCATGCCCAAGCTGCTGGCATATCTGAATAAGCGTTATGCACCTTACAGTGTCTCTTTTTCTTTCCCGTCTCTGAAAGTCAGCAGTTTCACACTGAATATGCTGTCTGAGATGAACGAAGTGCGTAAGAGCGGTCTGACTTTTGCAGTAGAGACACCGCTGGAAGAATGGCAGGCAGATATGAACAAATCTGTAACTATGGACAATATAGTGGAGATCATCACAGAAGCAAAAAAGCTGGGATGGCGGGTAGCCAAATTCTATTTCATGGTCGGTCTTCCTGTCTCAGGTGAGGACAATGAGGAAAAATCCATTGCGGATTTCATACTCAGAGTCTATAACAGGACAAAGATCCAGCTGAACATAAATGTGGGAACCTTTATTCCAAAGCCTCACACCCCGTTCCAGTATGCACCTCAGCTTTCCGAAGAGGAAAGCCGCCGCAAGCTTTCCTACATAAAAGAAATGATGAAAGGACATCCCATCAAAGTAAGCTATCATTCTCCATTCCTGTCATATCTGGAGGGTGTTTTTTCCCGTGGCGACGAAAGAGTAGGTGATCTTCTGCTGGAAGCTTTCAGACGTGGTGCCAGACTGGATGCCTGGGATGAATATTCCAAACTTGATATATGGCGTCAGGTAATGGCAGAGGCAGACTGGAATGTTGCTGATGAGACCTGCAGGAACCGTTCTGTCAGCGAGTTCCTGCCGTGGGATAACATCTCTCTGGGAGTAGCAGAAAGTTATTATCTGAAAGAGTGGAATAAAATCGGAACAGGTCAGTACACTTCAATATGCAGCCAGAACTGCGATCATCCATGCGGCATCTGCGGCAAGGAAATAAAAGTCAAAAACATCGGCCGGGATGTGGAATTTCCTGAAATGCCTGAATTTGACAGATCAATATTCGACAGTATAAACAAGATTTATTTCACTTTCTCAAAAACCGACGAGCAGATCTTCATAGGGCATCTGGATCTTATGACTATAATGGAGAAATCAGTACAGCGGGCAGGATTCTCAATTGTATTCTCACAGGGATTCAACCCTAAGCCGAAACTGGAATTTGCCCATCCGTTGTCACTTGGAATCACAGGAGAGCAGGAAGTGGCTTCCATAATGCTCTATGGCAATGTGACTGCAGAAGAATTCATCAG
Source organism: Spirochaetia bacterium (assembly GCA_024402405.1). Lineage (GTDB taxonomy): Bacteria > Spirochaetota > Spirochaetia > CADAEX01 > CADAEX01 > CADAEX01. The sequence continues at coordinate 11,150 of JAKSTW010000020.1, forward strand.
CAGGGTCAATTCATCCCTTCCATGGGGTCTGAAGATAAAAGAGGCATTTCTGGTACCAAAAGCAATGCTGAAAGAGAAGAAGATCAAATCACTTATGGAACTTTATGCAGGCAGTCTCTATCATCTGGAATACAGGGAGAAAGATTTCCAGGCATTCAATGAAAAAATTCTGGATCATATAACAGCCAACAATCTGGAGAACGAAATCAGAATCAGCGCAGACAGCAATATCTTCACACTGGATATAACCCCAGGAAACAAAAAGGCCAATCTGATGCTGATGCTGAAGGAGATAACAGCCAGTGACTTCCCGCTGGAAAAATGCAGAGTAACAAGAAAACAGCTTTACTGTGCTCCGGACTATAAGACAAGGGTACCTTACAGCGAGTATCTGAGAACTATCAATTGACTTGACAAAACAGAATATATATAAATAATTTTTTATATTAAGAGGAGATAACTATTATGGCAAAGAAAATAGAAACGATCTGCATCCAGGGCGGATACACACCTAAAAACGGGGAACCAAGACAGGTTCCGATCATCCAGTCCACAACATTCAAATACGATACAAGTGAGGACATGGGAAAGCTTTTTGATCTGGAGGCACCTGGATACTTCTATACCAGACTCCAGAATCCTACCAATGATTATGTGGCAGCTAAAATAGCTGAACTGGAAGGAGGCACAGCAGCCATTCTCACATCATCCGGTCAGGCAGCAAGTTTTTTTGCTGTATTCAATATCGCCACAGCAGGAGATCATGTGATCTCATCATCCTCAATCTATGGCGGAACATTCAACCTTTTCAATGTGACCATGAGAAAAATGGGAATCGACTTCACATTCATCTCCCCTGATGCTTCTGACGAAGAGATCCAGGCAGCTTTCAGACCAAATACAAAGGCTGTTTTCGGCGAGACCATCGCAAACCCGGCACTCACAGTATTTGATATCGAGCGCTGGGCAAAAATAGCACACAAGAACGGTGTTCCTCTGATCGTAGACAACACATTCCCTACACCTATCAACTGCCGTCCTTTTGAATGGGGTGCTGATATCGTGACACATGCCACAACAAAATATATGGATGGACATGGAGTTGCAGTAGGCGGAGTTGTAGTTGATTCCGGCAAATTCGACTGGATGGCACATGCCGACAAATTCCCTGGTCTCTGCACACCTGATGACAGTTATCACGGGATCACATATGCAAAGAAATTCGGTCAGGCAGGTGCATTCATCACAAAATGCACAGCACAGCTCATGAGAGATTTCGGAAGCATCCAGTCACCTCAGCATGCATTCTATCTGAATATGGGTCTTGAAAGCCTCCATGTCAGAATGCCGCGCCATGTTGCCAACGCACAGGCAGTTGCAGAATTTCTGGAAAAGCATCCTAAAATCGTAAAGGTCAATTATTCAGGACTGAAAAGCAGCCCATATTATGAGCTTCAGAAAAAATATATGCCTAATGGTGGCTGCGGCGTAGTTTCCTTCGAGCTTAAAGGCGGAAGAGAAGCTGCCCTCAAATTCATGAGATCACTGAAAGTAGCAGCAATTGAAACTCATGTGGCAGATGCCCGCACCTGCTGTCTGAACCCTGCAACAGCAACACACCGCCAGCTGACAGATGAGCAGCTCAAAGAGGCAGGAATCTCAGCAGGACTGGTACGCTATTCCTGCGGTCTGGAGAATGCACAGGATCTCATTGACGACCTGAAACAGGCATTGGATCTTATCTGATAATATTCAAAGGGGAAATTTATGCCGATCAAGATTTCAAATCAATTACCAGCAGCCAGGACTCTTGAAAAAGAAAATATTTTCTTCATGACCCAGACCAGGGCCATGTCTCAGGATATCAGACCGCTGCAGATACTGATGCTGAATCTTATGCCGGTAAAAATTGACACCGAAACACAGTTTGCCAGAGTTCTGGGCAACACACCGCTTCAGATCGATCTGGATCTTATTGCTCCTGCCGGACATACATCAAAGAATACAACCCAGGAGCATATGCTCTCTTTTTACAAAACTTTCGACGATATCTGCCATAAGAACTATGATGGACTTATCATAACCGGAGCGCCTATAGAGCATCTTCCTTTCGAGCAGGTCGACTACTGGCCGGAACTGTGCCGTATCATGGAGTGGAGCAAGACTCATGTCTACTCCACTCTCCATATATGCTGGGGTGCACAGGCTGGGCTGTATTATCATTTCGGAATTCCCAAAATACAGCTGGAGAAAAAACTTTCCGGTATCTACAAGCATAAGCTTGAAGCACCCAATTTCATTCTTTTCAGAGGCTTTGATGATGAGTTCAATGTGCCGCACTCAAGGCATACTACTGTATCTCGGGAAGCAATAGAAAAAATCCCGGAGCTGAAGATCATGGCTGCATCCCAAGAAGCTGGGATCTATGCTGTCAAGACTCAGGGTGGAAAGCAGATCTTTCTCCTGGGCCATGCAGAATATGACAGAGACACATTGAAGAAAGAATATTTCAGAGATCTGTCAGCCGGTATGAATCCCCAGATTCCTGTAAATTATTTTCCGGATGATGATCCGCAGAAAGAACCTGTGGTGACATGGCGTTCCTGCGCACACCTGCTCTATGGCAACTGGCTCAACTATATTGTCTATCAGAGCACTCCGTACGACTTGAAAGATATCGGAAACACCTGATTATTTCTTTTTCCTTTTCATCCTTTCTGCAAAGACAGCCAATACATCAGAGATCTTTATATTCTGAGGACATACTGCCTCGCAGCTGTGACATTTCATGCATGAATCAGGCCATTTTCCCTCTGGAATAGCCTGCAAGCCTATGATCGGAAGAAATCCTCCTTTGTTAAATGCATCCTCGTTATACAATTCAATAAGACGCGGAATATCAATGCCTTTAGGACAGTGTTCTGTGCAATAATGACAACCAGTGCAGGGAACAGAAGTCTTTTTTATCATGCGATCCGCAATATCTGTCAGAAGTGCATAACCTTCCTGACTCACCGGCTTATCGTGTTCAAATATCTTTATATTCTCTTCAAGCTGTGCCATATCAGACATGCCGGAAAGTGTTACCTTGACTTCCGGGACCGACTGTATGAATCTGAATGCCCAGCCTGCTGCCGTCTCATCTGCATCCAGGGCTTTCAGCCTGGTCATATCTTCATCACTCAATCTGGCAAGTTTTCCGCCACGGACAGGTTCCATGACCCATACCGGCAGACCGTACCTGTTCAGCAGTTTTATCTTTCCCTCTGCATTCTGAAATTTCCAGTCTATATAATTCAGCTGGATCTGACAGAATTCCATTTCAGAGCCATAAGCTTCCATAAACCGTTCCATGACCTGACAGCTGCCGTGGGCTGAAAACCCCAGATGCTTTATCCGACCTGCCTTTTTCTGTCTGACCAGATAATCAAAAATGCCGTGCTTTCTGTCCAGATATTCGTCAATATTCATTTCGCAGACATTGTGGAACATGTAGAAATCAAAATATTCAACCTGGCATTTTTTCAGCTGCTTCTCAAAAATCTCTTCAACTTTATCCATATTCCGCAGATCATAACCGGGAAATTTTGAGGCAAGATAAAAGCTGCTGCGGTCATATCTTTTAAGAAGTCTCCCAATGACCAGTTCAGAATTTCCATTATGATAACCCCAGGCGGTGTCATAATAATTCACCCCGTGAGCCATGGCATGATCCACCATCATCTCAGATGCTTTCTCATCGATCCGGCTCACATCGCCATCAATTACGGGAAGACGCATTGTCCCAAATCCCAGCGCTGAAAGTTTCATATCCTGAAAATTCTTATAGATCATTGTATACTCCTGTGCAGAGATTATATCATATTCTGTCATACTATTGAATTAGTGTTTTTTTCATGCAATTATAATTCCATGGATGAGAAGCTTCCTTTTTACAGCTATTCACAGTATCTGAAGGAAAAATACGGCACAAAAGCCTACAGGATTGCTGTGGACGGAGGATTTTCCTGTCCTAACCGGGGAAAAGACCGAAACAGTCCCGGATGCATATTCTGCTGCGAACAGGGCTCAAGGGCATCATATCTGGATACGGCAGAAGCTATGGAAGAACAGATCAGCCGCGGAATATCATTTACAAAACGGCGGTATAAGGCTGATGTATTTCTCCTTTATTTCCAGGCATTCTCCAGTACTTTTGATACTGTCAGCAATCTGAAGAAAATATATGATGCCGCACTGGAAATATATCCGTTCAGAGAACTTATAATAGGTACCAGACCAGACTGTATAGATGAGAAAAAAGCAGATCTGCTGGCATCCTATATAAAACCTGATTTTGATGTGTGGATAGAGCTTGGACTCCAGAGTGCTAATGACAAGACGCTGAGGAGGATCAACAGAGGGCACACAGCCGCTCAATATGAGGCAGCATTCAGCATATTGCGCAGCAGAGGTATAAAGATATCAACTCACCTGATCCTGGGGCTTCCTGATGAATCCTGGGAGGACATGGCGGCATCCATTGATTTTGTCAACACTCTGCATCCAGAGGCAGTGAAATTCCACGATCTGAATATCACATATAATACTCCGCTGTTTGATGAATATCTGAAGGGAGAGACCACCGTCCCACCCAGAGAAAAATACCTGGAATACCTGATAAAATGTCTGGAGATGCTGCGTGAGGATATCGTAATCATGCGTACCACCTGTGATACCTATGAAAAAGACCGGGTCGCCCCGCGGTTCTACCTGAAAAAAGGAAATTTTACAGACAATCTGCTCAGAAAAATGATGGAACTGCAGACTTACCAGGGAAGAGTGTATAAGTCCTAACCTATTTCATGCACAGTCTTTTCTGATTTACCTAAAAATTTTCTCTGAAAAATTTTTCAATATCCACAGAAACAGAATCTTCATTTTTCCCACTGACATTTATTTTCACAGTATCACCGTGCTTGATTCCTAAAGCCATCAGCTTCAGAAGATAAGTACAATTTACTGTTTTTCCGTTTCTTTCAAGAGTTATTTCTGTTCCAGGATAACTTTTTGCAGTCTTTACAAGAGCACCTGCCGGCCGTGCATGAAGTCCAAAAGGGCTTGTGACTGTATATTCAAAACTTTTCATTTTCCCTCCAGTCAAATGAAAGTATAAAAAAAGCCTCCTGCTTTCACAGGAGGCTCTCACTAAAAAGCGTATATCAGATCAGTATCCGAGTTCGCACATAGCATCAGCAACTTTCTTGAAGCCTGCGATGTTTGCACCCTTAACATAATCAACATATCCGTCAGCCTGCTTTCCTTCCTTGACACATGCAGCGAAGATGTTTTCCATGATTCTGTGGAGCTGAGCATCAACATCAGCAGCAGCCCATTTCAGGTGCTCTGCGTTCTGGCTCATCTCAAGTCCAGAAACTGCTACACCACCAGCGTTAACAGCTTTTCCTGGGCAGAAAGGAATCTTTGCAGCCTGGAAAGCTTCAATAGCTTCTGGTGTACAACCCATGTTGGAAATTTCAATAGCATATTTTACGCCGTTCTTAATAAGAAGTTTTGCATCGTCGCCATTGAGCTCGTTCTGGAGAGCAGCTGTGAATGCGATATCGCAAGGAACTTCCCAGATTCTCTTGCCAGGAACAAACTTTGCACCGAACTTTTCAGCATAAGGAGCAACGATGTTCTTGTTGGAAGATCTGAGTTCGAGCATGTAAGCGATCTTTTCAGGTGTGCTTACACCAGCTTCATCAAGTACATATCCGTCTGGTCCGGAAATAGCAATAACTTTTGCTCCAAGTTCTGTAGCTTTTGTTACTGCACCCCAAGCTACGTTACCGAAACCGGAAACGATAACTCTCTTTCCCTTAAGTGTATCATTATTGAGTTTCATTACTTCGTTTGTGAAGTAAAGAGCACCGAAACCTGTTGCTTCAGGTCTGATGAGTGATCCACCCCATGTCTGACCTTTTCCTGTAAGAACACCAGTATTTTCCTGGCGGATTCTCTTGTACTGACCATACATGAAACCGATCTCTCTTCCACCTACTCCCAGGTCACCTGCTGGAACGTCTGTGTCAGGTCCGATATATTTCTGAAGTTCTGTCATGAAGCTTCTGCAGAAGCGGAGAATTTCATTGTCTGATTTTCCGACTGGATCGAAGTCTGCACCACCTTTACCACCGCCCATTGGAAGTGTTGTGAGTGAGTTCTTGAAAATCTGCTCGAAACCAAGGAACTTGAGTGTTCCCACTGTTACATTCTTATTGAAGCGGAGACCTCCTTTGTAAGGTCCGATCGCACTGTTGAACTGAACTCTGTATCCGCGGTTTACCTGGATCTGATGATTGTCATCTTCCCATTCAACTCTGAACTGAACAACTCTTTCTGGTTCAACGATTCTATCCAAAATCTTGTTGTTAAGATATTTTGGAGTGTTGTTTACAACATCAATAACAGATGCAACAACTTCTCTTGCAGCCTGAATAAACTCTGGCTGTGCAGGGTTTTTTCTTTCCAATTCTGCCATGAATTCATCTAACTTGTACATTCTTATCTCCTCTAAATATAAATGTAGGTTAACTTTAAAGCATATAAATTGTATATTCAAAACTCTGTTAGGTCAAGGTTTATTCCTGTTATAAAATGGAATACATATCTTCACATTTATAACCAAAATTGATACTTTTATAAATCATGGAATATATAACAGGTTTTCATGCCATAGAAGAGGCAATCAGAGCAGGAAATATATCTGGGAAGCTCTATCTTTCCAGGACTGGCGGAAGACATCAGAAGATCGAGCAGGAGGCCAGGAAGGCATCAATAAAGAGCCTGAAATCCTCGGACGAAGAAATCCAGCGTCTTTCCGGTGCTGAAGATCACCGCGGCATCATGCTGGCCATAGAATCCAGGAATACGGGAAACCAGAATATCACACTGAAGACCTTTCTTAAGAATTTCAATGAAGATAAAGGTATCGTACTGATTCTGGACGGAATAACTGATCCTCATAACTACGGAGCTATACTTCGTTCAGCTGATCAGTTCGGCATAGCACTGGTGATAATTCCTGCACGCCGCTCTGTGAAAGACAGCGAGATCATCGGCAAGACTTCAGCAGGCGCCAGAGAATTCGTAAGCGTGGCAGTGGAAAATCTTTCCAGGGCTGTGGATATGCTCAAAGAGTCAGGATTCTGGGTATATGCGGCAGATATGGATGGAACCCCATCCTACAATCTTAATCTGAAAGGAAGAACTGCCATCATCATGGGCAGTGAAGGTGCCGGGGTATCAAAGATACTCACAGACAAAAGTGATGGGATAATATCAATACCAGCCTGCGGCCATGTGGACTCATTCAATGTGTCTGTAGCCGCAGGGATACTGATGTATGAGGCTGTCAGGCAAAATTCTTTATAATACGCTCTGACAGGTGCACAGCGTTAAGAACGCCCTGCTTACCGATTCCCATTGTTGCCACAGGAACTCCCTTAGGCAGCTGAAGAATTGACAGGAGAGCATCGATGCCGTTCAATGAGCCTGCAACCAGAGGAATTCCGATGACAGGTTTCTTTGAGAGGGCAGCCACCACACCAGGAAGTGCGGCAGAAAGACCCGCAGCTGTAATTATTATCTTATAATTATCCTCATTATTTTTCAGAAATTCCATGATCTCAGGAAGATTTCTGTGTGCTGACATAACAACCAGATCAGCAGTCATATTCTTTTCTGCAATAAGATTCATTCCTGGTTCCACTGCAGCTCTGTCAGATTCAGAACCGATCATAAAAAGTATATCTTTCATATGTTCACCTCACTCCACAAAAAACTTCTTTCCGATATCATTCCTGAAGAAACAATCCTTGAAATAAACCTCATGGGCACCTACATAGGCATTCTGGCTGGCAATTGAGAAATCCTCTCCAAGACCAACAACAGAGAAACATCTTCCGCCGTTTGTAATGATATTGTCATCAATATCAAGCTTTGTAGATGCATGAAAAATAACCACCAGATCATCACGGAATCTTGGCATATAATGAACTATATTGCCCTTCTTATAAGCACCAGGATATCCGCCGGCAGCCACAACGACACAGAGCGAATATTTATTGGAGATCTCCAGAGGGAAAGACTTCAGCTCCTGTTTCCGCACTGCATTAAAGAGACTTCCGAAATCTGATTCGATCAGAGGCAGCAGAGCCTGTGTCTCAGGATCTCCGAACCGCACATTGTATTCCAGCAGCTTAGGTCCGTCTGCTGTGATCATAAGTCCGAAATAAAGGATTCCCTTGAAAGTCATGCCGTCATCGCTGATACCCTCAAATGTACGGTCAATAACTTTTTCCTGGATCTCAGCCATAAGCTCCTTTGTCACAGAAGGAACAGGACAGATAGCCCCCATACCGCCGGTATTAGGTCCCTTGTCATTGTCATAAGCTTTCTTGAAATCAGCACATGAAGGAAGTATCACATAATCCTTGCCATCGCAGAGGGCAAAAATCGTCACTTCCCATCCTGTCAGAAATTCCTCTATCAGGAGAGTATCATCTTTCAGGACATTCTTTCCGAACTCAAGTATCTCATCAATGTTATCTGACTCAAGCACACCCTTTCCGGCAGCCAGACCGTTTTTCTTGATGACGATCTTCTTGCCTTCAAGCTTTCTGACAGCCCGTTCAAAGGCTTTGTAGTTATCGAATTCCTCAGAGTATGCTGTAGGGATATGATGTCTGTTCATAAAACTCTTGGAATAAAGTTTGCTGGCTTCCAGCTGTGCGGCAGCCTTGCATGGACCGAAAGCATAAATTCCGGCGGCATCCAGATCGTCAACCACACCTGCTGCCAGCGGAGCCTCAGGACCCACAAAAACAAAATCAATATTATATTTCTTACATGCGTTGATCACACTGGCGCTGTTGCAGGGATCCACATCATATAAATTCTCTGCAATCTCTTCTGTCCCGGCATTGCCTGGAGCAACATAAAGTCCGGACAGCAGATTGCTTTTGGAAAATTTCCATGCTATAGCATGCTCACGGGAACCGGAGCCAAGAACAAGAACTTTCAAAATCTCCCCCTTGCCTACTATTTATCCATTTTATCCAGAACTGACAGAATTGTCGGCGGATAATAGGTATGTTCTAGTTTATGTATTTTTGCCTCTATCTCCTCGATAGATTCATCAAATGTCCGTGTAAATGATTTCTGCACAATAATAGGACCTGTATCCATGCCATAATCGACAAAATGGATCGTGATTCCCAGCTCAGGATCTTTGGAGTTGAAACTGTCAGGGATCCCATGTGTCCCAGGATGCTTAGGCAGAAGAGCAGGATGGATATTCATGATCCGGCCTTTGTATCTGTCCACAAGAAAAGGGGTAAGGAGACGCATGAATCCAGCCAGCACAACCAGCTGAACATTCTCTTTCTGAAGGATCTCATAGATCTCCTTTTCTGCCTCTTCTCTGCTGCGTCTGAAATATGTGACATAGTATGCCTTGATTCCAAGCTTCTCAGCTCTTTTGAAAGCATATGCATCCTTTCTGTCACATATCATGCATTTGAGATTATGCCCTTTACCGGCAGTCTGCTCTGCTATTGCCTGAAAGTTTGAGCCGTTTCCAGATACAAGGACTGCAAAATCAGACATTTGCTATCTCTCCGATAACTTTTATCTTTATTCTGCTTCTTTTTGCGAAACTGAGAACATCGTCCACATTGTTCTTCTTCACGACCATGGCAATTCCAATACCCATGTTGAATACTCTTTCCATTTCCACAGGATCGATACCACCATTTCTCTGGATCTTCTGGAAAATCTCAGGAACTTCCCATGAATTCTCATAAAAAACAGGTTTTACTGCCTTAGGAAGAGTACGGATGAGGTTGCCTGTCAGACCGCCACCTGTAATATGCGCAGCAGCTTCGATATTATCTTTTGCAATAAGTTTCTTGAGTTCCTTAACATAAATTTTTGTAGGTCTCAGAAGTTCCCTTCTTCCGTCCTTGTCAGACTTGTCGATAACTTTTCTGGCAAGAGAAAGACCGTTGGAATGGATTCCCACGGAAGGAAGTCCCAGGATAATATCACCCTTCTTGATATTCTTCTTTCTAGGAAGCATCTTATTCTTATCCACAATACCCACAGCAAATCCGGCCAGATCAAAATCATCTTTGCCATATACATCAGGCATCTCGGCAGTCTCACCACCTGCAAGTGTGCATTCAGACTGCTCACAGCCATCAATGACACCCTTTATGATCTCGTGAAGGACATCCTCATTGATCTTTCCACAGGCAATATAATCCAGGAAAGTCTGTGGAGCCGCACCACATACGATAAGATCATTCACAGACATTGCCACAAGGTCTATTCCCACAGTGTCAAATATTCCCAGCTCCTGGGCTATAAGAAGCTTTGTTCCTACACCGTCTGTGGTAGAAAGCATCACCGGATTTTTATATTTTGCTGTATCTATCTGAATTCCACCGGCAAAACCTCCGATGCTTCTTGATACAGCCTTTGATTTCAAAGAACCTATAAAGCTGGCAAACTTATCACCTTTGTCAATGCTTACACCAGCCTCTTCATATGATTTAACAGGCATATCTCCTCCTTGTTAATTTTCTCCCTCTATCTTAACAGAATACTTACCATCAAAGCAACCGCAGCAGAAATTATCTCCTGCATCAACACATTCCTTAAGTTTCTCAACAGGGAGGAACTTTACAGAATCAGCTCCGATATATTCGGCAATTCCCTTATTATCAAGTCTGTTGGAAATAAGCTCTTTCCTGCTGGTAATATCAATTCCGAAATAGCATGGACACTTCACCTCAGGTGATGAGAGTCTCAGATGTATTTCCTTTGCCCCAGCTTCCCTGAGCATCTTGACTATTATTTTACTTGTGGTTCCGCGGACAAGGGAATCATCAACCATGATAATCACCTTTCCGGCAACTACTTCTCTGATAGGATTAAGCTTCATTCTGACCACCAGCTCTCTCTCTGCCTGTGACGGCATAATGAAAGAACGGCCGACATAATGGTTTCTGGAGAGTCCATACTCAAAAGGAAGTCCGGATCTCAATGCATATCCGATGGCAGCATAGTTACCGGAATCAGGCACTGACATGACAAGATCGCCCTTAATATTATCAGCCTCATCGGCCTCAGCCAGAGCCATTCCCATCTTCTTTCTCATCTGATAGACAGATCTGCCGAAAACATAAGAATCAGGGCGGGCAAAATATACCAGCTCAAAAATACAGAAGCTGAGCTTGCGCTGTTCGATATATGTTGACTCGACACCTTTCTCTGTGACTCTGATGATCTCACCAGGCATAACCTCACGATAGTCTGTGATCTGAAGGATATCCAAAGCACATGTCTCAGAAGCAACTACTGTGATCCCATCTTTTTTACCGATCCACAGCGGCATAAAACCATGGGGATCACGGCTGGCAATAAGCTCATTATCATGCATCATCACAAATGTCAGCGCACCTTCAATTCTTCTGAGCACATCTTTGAGAGTATCAACGAATGTATCTTTCTTTGTGCGTGAGAGAAGATGAAGGACCAGCTCTGTGTCTGTGGTGCTCTGAATGATAGCGCCTATTTCTACCAGGGATTTCTTGATCTCTGCAGCATTTGTTATCGTTCCGTTCTGCGCAATGGCAATATGTCCTTTATTGCATGTGGCATAAAGAGGCTGCACATTCTCAATTTTATTTCCACCCTTTGTAGAATACTTTACATGTCCAATCCCCACATGTGTAAGTCTTTCCAAAGAAAGATATTTTGAGAGTACTGCCGGTACAGAACCGAGATCTTTATAAACGGTGATATTACCGTTCTTTTCATAAGCTATACCTGCCCCTTCCTGACCACGATGCTGGAGGGTAAACAGGGTATAAAAAAGATCCTGCGGAATATTGCGGAGTTTATCAGAATAAATTCCTACAAGTCCACAGTAATGTTTGATTTGGTCAAAATTATTTTCCACATTAATAGATAACATTCAGAATTAAATCTAGTCAATATAGGAAAAGCAATAATGATTATTTTTCTGATAAATGTTTTTTTTCTATCTCCAGGCGTTCAAAAATCAGAGCCTCACTCTCACTTTTTGTCTTTTTCAGTGAAAATGAGATCTCGTCGATCAGAAGTTTCATGGCGCTGTCATAAAGCTTGCGTTCAAGTATAGGAAGTTCCTTTAATTTGCTCCGGTCATAGAGCGCACGGACAACAACTGCAATATCGTTGATGCTTCCTTTTTTCAGAAGTTCCAGATTCAGCTGATATCTGGCTTTCCAGTCCGCAGCCACAGGGACATAATCCTGTCCTATCAGTTCCAAAGCAGCCAATGCCTCCTTTTCAGAGACAATCTTTCTCATTCCTATGCTTTCAGCATTATTGACTGGAACCATAACGGTCATATCAGGAGTCTCAAAATAAATTTCATAATAATAAACTTCCTGATCCTTAAAAATCCGTTTCTCTACTGCCTTTATCTCACCGACACCCTGTATAGGATAAACTATATGTTCACCTATTGAAAAGAATGTATTTACCTTTGCCTTTGCCATGATAGAATCAGTATACTCCAATTTTCTAAAAAAGTCAAAATATCAGGAACTTTATTTCACTGCATTGCCAGACCGTCAGGAGAAACAGCAGTCCGAAACCTGAAATATTTAAACGGATGGATATCCAGCGCATTCATATACCACCCTGCCAGCTGCTCATGATCCACCAGATTGGCAGCAAAAGAATGGGATACCGGTATCACTGCGGCCTTATCCAGAAGCATCTGTTCTCCCTGTGCCAGACATTCATAGCGCTCACGGCCGGAATAA
>JAKSTW010000021.1 GCA_024402405.1 Spirochaetia bacterium
GCGAATTTTTCTGTCGGCCGGTCCAGCATTATAAGTGAAAGATTCATTGGAAGAGGTTTCTCGATATCCCTTTCTTCCGGGAAGAAAGTCAGAGAAACTACAGCAGTTCTGAATCCATCAGGCAGAGTGCCTCTTTTCTCAAGTGCATTTATATAAGAGTTATAAGAGTCATATTTTTCCATAGAGTAGAATTTATATAAATTGGGATGTTATGTCTATATAAAAATTTGCCAATGCCAGATTTTCCCTGGCTTCCTGATAATCAGGATCAAGCTCCAGCGCTTTTCTGAAATATGATTTTGCTTTTCTATAATTTTTTCTCTGAAATTCAAGTGAGCCCATATTGTTGTAAAGAATTTCATTGTTTCCGGAGAATTTCAGGGCTTTGCCATAATATTCCTCTGCTTCATCAAAAAGTTGCTGCTTCAGGTATATGGTGCCCAGTTCCATCAGGGAGTCACTGTCATCTGGTTTCTGGTTCAGTGCGGCTCTGAAAAATTTTTCACATGCTTCCAGATCTCCTTTTTCCTGGGCTATTAGTCCCATGTTGAAAAGAGCAGGATAATGGTCAGGTACGATTCTGAGTATATCAGTGAACAGTTCCTCGGCCCGAGACTGGTCATCGTTTTCCAGCGCTTCAGCTGCTTGCATCATTTTGGAATGAATGTCATTCATGACCACAATATTATATCTCAAATCATTAAAATTCAATTGAAAATTTATGTTTTAAGAAGTAAAGTATATGTACAGAAAAAGAGATATCCTGAGTTGAACATCCGTAGATTTCGCAAAGAAAAACAGAATTTTATTATTGTCTTTATTTCTCTGATCTTATTTCTTGGCCTTGTTGAGTATATATCTTATCATTTTCTGCACATGATGCAGATCAACATGGAGCATCGAATGGAAAGCAGCCGAGTATATGAGCAGTGGCTTCTGACCAAGGCATCTGCAGAGATTTTTCTTACATCAAACAAGAAGCCTGAGCTGAAGACCAATGTGAATATCAATATTAAGGTCATGGACAATATTTTCTCAAATCTTGAGAATGAGAGTGCCGGCTCTCTTTTCAATACACAGGCTTTGAGAAAAAAACTGCCTGAATTTATTCAGGAATGGCATTATATCAAATATTATCTTCTGGAGATTGTCAGCAACGAGAACAGCTACAGAAATTTTGAGAGCCAGATATTCTGGCTGGCTAATGATACCAACAGTTTTGACAATGATCTGAAAAATATAACAGTTTATCTGGAACAGTATCACAGCCGTCAGCTGAAAGTGATGTGGATGATTTTTGTTGCTCTGGCTGTTGTCTGTGCATGTGTTTCCGGCGGATTCATATTCTATATGAACAAGCTGGTCAAAGCCAGACAGTCTGAAAGGGAATATAAGAAGCTTCTGGCGGAATCCATGGAGAACCGGGAGAGCGAGAAGCGGGATATGGTGCTGGAGATACATGATACAGTCATCCAGGATATGGTGTTCTCAAAGATGCTTTGCATGGATCTGATTTCCCATCAGACAGACGCAGGTGTCCAGGAGAATCTCAAGCTTCTTACCAACAGGATTGTCAGTGCGCTGCAGCAGATAAGAGATATTTCTTATGGTATCAGGCCGCCTGAGATGGATAAAAAGCTGGAGGAGATCCTTGAGTCTTATATAACAAACTGGATGGCAAAGACCGGGCGTAATGTGGATTTTGTCTGCATCGGCCTGGAATCGGTGAAGATCCAGAAATCTCTGAAGCTTAATATTTACCGCATAATCCAGGAACTTCTTACTAACATAGAGAAACATTCTGATGCCAGAAATGTCAGACTGAATATAATAGTTTCATGGCCGTCGCTTATCATGAAGTTTTCCGATGATGGCAGTGGATTTGATTTTCAGAATGCCATGGAGATTTCTGATGGCAAATCTCATTCCGGACTGCGGGGTATGATGGAACGGGTAAGAATATCAAGGGGCGTAATCAAAATAAAATCATTGAAGGATAAGGGGACATCTGTGAATATTAATTTTCCTTTGGAGGATCATGATGAATGATGAGATAAAAGTTGTCATTATTGAAGATCATGCACTTATGCGTGAGGGAATAAAAGCGATCATAAGACGGGATCCCGGCATATCTGTAATTGGAGAAAGCGATAATGTGGACGATGGATATGATGTGGTTATAAACGGTAGACCTGATATCCTTCTTCTTGATATTGCTCTTCATGGCAGTTCAGGTCTGGTTCTGGCCAAGAAGATACTGGCGGTGATGCCTGAGCTGAAAATCATTATCATCACCGCATATTCCAAGGTGGAATATATACTTGAGGCAGTTGAGAATGGTGTGAAAGGATATATTCTGAAAGAATCAACTCCCGACAATCTCACTGCAGCTATAGAGAAAGTTTTCAACGGTGAGATTTATGTTGACAGTTATATATCCAACAAAGTGATAAAATCTCTCATCAATAAGAATAATATAGATATTGCAGAGGATGGCAAATCCGCATACAGCAAGCTTTCTCTCAGGGAGCAGCAGATCCTGAAGCTCCTTATTGACGGTGTCTCCATAAAAGATATTGCCGAAGAGCTGTTCATCAGCTCAAAGACGGTGGAGAATCACAAGGCCAGCATAATGGTGAAACTTAAATGCAAGAATATGACAGAACTGATCAGGTATGCCATAAGTATAGGGTTGATAGATGTCTGATAAAAAGAATTCAGTTCTTCTGATTTTAATTGCTCTTTCTCTTCTGATGTTCACTGGCTGTAAGTGGCAGGGCGGTGTCAGCAGTTCCAAGCAGAAGCTGATAATCCGATCTTCCTATATGAGAACTCCTGTTTTTCTGGCCGGATCCGTGCTTGAAGGTCTTATAAACTACAACACTGATTATATATCGACTAATATCTCTGAGGGAGTGAACGAGAATGAGAAGATAAGGGCGCTGGTGAACGGAAGCGCGGATCTTGCCTTCCTTTCAGGTCCTGAGGGATATATGGCTTATAACGGTCATCCACTTTATTGGGAGGCTCCGCAGGATATCAAATTCCTTTTCGGAATATTTCCTGCAATTTACAGCGGCTTGATCCATCCTGGACAGGATGTCAGAAAGATTTCAGATCTTGTTGGCAAGCGTATTGCCATCAATACCGAAAAATCAGTTTCAGGAGATCTTCTTTATTATTTTCTCCGCCTTAATGGTGTTGATAAATCAAATTCTGTCATATACCGGGTAGAGCAGCCGGAAGGATTCAGGCTGTTCTCCGAAGGGATGGTAGACTTTATATGGTATAATATGAGCGGAGAATATTCTTTTCTGAAGAATTCGCTCCTTACCGGGGACAGCTCCATTAAATTTGATATAATCTCATGCACACAGCAGGAGAAGCTTAAGGAATTTCTTTCCGTGTATCCCGTTTTTTATACCAATGCAGGATATGGGAAGAAAGAGAAACAGTTTGAAGAGGAACGTTCATTTGCCGCTTCCACTTTTCTGGCCTGTTCCAGCAGCCTTCCTGATGATGTAGCCTATGATATTGCCAAGGTATGGTTTGAAAATCTTGACTATATAGGTAATTTCTTCACTTTTTACAGTGGAAATAATGCAAGTGTGTATCTGGCCCGCAAAGTCCCTGTTCCTATGCATCCAGGGGCTCTGAAATATTTTAAGGAAGTGGGATTGCTTAATTAAGGAATTTTCCCGATATATAAAAAAAAATGGGTAATTTCCCGACTTGCAAACTGAAGCTACAGGATTTAATAATTAAGTAAGTGTAGGGAAAAAGTGCATATCTCCTATATTGTCAGATATAGTAAGTGATGTTTTTTGGGTTTTTAATAGGCACTTTTTCTTGATATTCTTTTCATCCTCTTTTCCGATGCAGTTGGAATTAGTTTAATTCCAAACTGCATCATTTATCAGGGTGATGATCTTAGGCATGGAAATATAGCATCCCCCCGTTGCAATATTTCAAGAATATAAAAAAGCCGTACATTTCTGTGCGGCTTTTTGTTTTTCAGTCCATATAGACACTTTCTTTTTAAATCTTTATACTGTCTAGAACTATTATCAATAGTCAAAGGATTTTTTATGGGAAAAGAATACACAACAGAACTTCTAATCAATTTTGGCGAAGACGGAAAGACACTTCTTCCTGTAGTTACTCAGGATTATAAGACAAAGGAAGTGCTCATTCTCTCTTTTATCAACGAAGAGGCCTTCAGGGAAACTCTTCGCAGTGGCTATGCCACTTATTGGAGCAGAAGCAGAAATGAATTGTGGAAAAAAGGACTTACTTCCGGAGACATGCTTAAAGTTGAGGAGATCAGAATCAACTGTGAGCAGAATTCATTCCTGTTTCTTGTAACACCTCAGGGAAAAGGTGCATGTCATGCGAAACGGGAGAATGGAGATGCCCATACTTCCTGTTATTATCGTAGGATAAAAGATGGAAAACTTGAGATTGTTGAAAAATAATGAGGATGATATTATGAAAAATGATGATAAGATTATAATCGGTATGCCTGCGGGTTCACTGGCTAATCCTGCCAGAGGCGGAAATCTGGTGGATCTCCTTGCAAAGGCAGGCTTCCCCGCAAAGGGATATGATGCGGGTGGTCCTACAGAATTCACATCTGTTGATTTCTTCTTCGGATGGGATGGAAGACCTCAGGAATTTGGTACACAGCTGGCGGTAGATGAGCTGGATGTTGCTATTTCCGGTGATGACTGGATGCGTGAGCGTATTCTGGAACTGGATATGGAATATGGCATCAAGATCGCTCCTGAAAAAGTGCTGTCACTCCACAGAGGAAACATCAATCTGGTCGGTATCGTGGATGGAGCCAGTCCGGAGAATACAACTGAGGAATTTCTCTCCAATCTTATAAAGAAACAGGATTATATCCGCGTTGTCACTGAGCTTCCATATTCTGCATTGAGCTGGATCCTTGATAAGCTGAAGAAGATCAATGCACCTGAGAAATTCATGAAATGGTCTATCCAGAAATATAAGACACCAGCCAAGATCGATTCAGGTATAGTTATTTATGAGGCATGGGGAAAGACAGAGGCAAAACTGAAGAATGGCGGTGCTGATATCGGTCTGGAGATCACACAGACTGGCAGTGCACTGAGAAATTACGGACTCAAGATCCTGGAGTGGGTTTTCCAGTCTGAGGCAGGAATCTGGATTTCTCAGAAGATCAAGAAAGATCCTGTGAAGATGGATCTGCTGAAGATGTTCCTTATCAACCTGTATGGAATTATAAATGCTGAAAACAAGGTGATGCTTTATTTTAATGTGCCTGCTTCCAGCGATGCCGGGATCCGGTCATATCTGCAGAAGAACAACCTGTATGCGGAGGAGCCTACCATTATTTCCGGAAGAGAATTTTCACAGTACTGCATACAGCTGGAATCTGCCAGCAAGACAATGCCTATTGCCAAGGTCAGATATGAGCTTATAAAGCTTGGAGCCAGAAGTATTGAGACTGTACCTATTCTCTCTTCCATTCCTGACCTTTCAGTGTTAAATTTATTGTAATGAGAAAATTTTTAGTATTATTGACATTTTTATGTGTCCTGCTTGCCGGATGTACTGTCAAGCAGGATATTAGTATCAAATCTGGCAGGGATGGGGATGTCTTCATTGACCTGGAGCTTGATCCTGTCTTTGTCAGATATATCAATGATGTTTCTGAGACTACCGGAACCAGTGCAGCTGAGGGAATTTTCAACACACAGGAAATTTATGACGGGCTGTCCGGATTTGATGCGGTTGATCCTGTCTCTGTGATCACTCCCGAACCTTCCAGGCTGACCATGATAATGAAAG
Organism: Spirochaetia bacterium; assembly: GCA_024402405.1. Classification (GTDB taxonomy): domain Bacteria; phylum Spirochaetota; class Spirochaetia; order CADAEX01; family CADAEX01; genus CADAEX01. Next base: position 5,836 of record JAKSTW010000021.1, read on the forward strand.
TTGATGATTATTCCAATGTGCTGCCTGACCGTTATGTTCCAGTTATCCGCATTGCTGAGTCGGGTTCTGTAAGGACAGTATATTTCCATCTGGGTACTGATAATTATGGTGCAGTGGATAAAGTTTTCGGAATAAGTTCTAATCCTGTTCTAGCCGGACTGGCACCTCAGAGTGAGAATCCTTACAGCGAGAGTGAGTATATCTCAATGCTGGATTATGTTTTCTCTGATTATTTTGAGAATAATGCTACTGCTGACTCAATACTGAAGAATTCCTTTGTCCAGCTGAATATCCGGACTGATGGAAAAATTCTTGAGTCTGACATGGGTGAGATTTCAGGAAATAATCTTAAAGTGCGGATTCCGATGATAAAATTTGCGACTCTGAAACAGCCGGTGGAATTCAGTTTTAAATATTCTTTTTAAAATTCAGTATTTTCCAATTGTTTTTTCTTGCAAGATGGCGCAGTCTGATGTCTGGATTCACAGCCACAGGGTTGCCTACCTCTTTGAAAAGCGGATAGTCATGAATACTGTCTGAGTAAAAAGAAGAGTCAGCCGGACTGAGGTCATGTTCTCTGAGATAATCAAGGACTCTGATCCTCTTCACTTCTCTGAATGCTACTTTTCCCTGGAACTGGCCAGTGCATTTCCCGTCTTTGTATTCAAATTTTGTGGCAATGACCGCATCGGCTCCAAGATAATCAGCCAGCGGTTTTATGACGGTTTCCATGGAAGATGTGGCCAGAATTATGATCTTCCCCTGGGCTTTCAGTTCTGAAATGAGTTTTTTTGCTCCTGAAAAAATATAATTTTTCCGCAGCATATTGCTGAAGTTCTCTGCAGCTACCTCATCCAGAAATTTTTCCTCTATGCCGACCAGCTCATCAAGCCGTTTGTTAAAATGCCTGTCATTCATTTTCCCGAAATTGTAGTTGATCATGAGAAATGGCCAGTATCTTAGGATCGTTATAGAGAAAATCTTTTTTTTGATCAGAAGGTTTAAATAACTCAGAGAAGTTATATTTCTGGTTATTGTATGATCCACATCAAAAATTTCTGCCCCTGAGTTGTTTTCCATATTTCGTAATATAAACATTTGTAAGTATTTTCACAATAGATTATATAAATTTCTTTTGGCTTGATTTTTTAATTTCAGAGTTGCATAATTGGGACTATGAAAGGTGTTATTATTGCTGCTGGTTATGGTACCAGATTCCTTCCTGTCACCAAGACAGTTCCCAAGGAGATGCTTCCTATCATAAATAGACCTTCCATTGATTTTATTGTGGAAGAATTCATAAATTCTGGAATTACCGAGATTCTTATTCTGACCTCCAGAAGGAAAAAAGCTCTGGATGATTACTTTGACCGGGAGACTGAGCTGGAAGATGTTTTCATGAAAGAGAAAGCCTTTGCGAAGCTTGAGAAAATTGCTCCGGCCAAGGCTGATATATTTTTCAGGCGTCAGACAGAAATGAAAGGTACCGGTCATGCTCTGCTTCAGGTGAAGGCATTCACTGGTAATGAACCGTTTGTTGTGGCTTATCCTGATGATCTTCATATTGGAGATATACCTCTGGCCGCCCAGCTGATAAAAAGATATGAGGAGACCGGATGTTCTGTCATGTCTGCTTTGCATGATCCACCGCATCTGGAACGATATGGTGTGCTGAAGCTGGATGAGGATAATGTCCATGTGTGTGATATTGTGGAGAAGCCTGCTCCGGGGACAGAACCCAGCCGGGAAGTTTCCATAGGTCGATATCTGTTTACCCCTGATATATTTAGATATCTGGAGGAAGGCTGGCGGCTGCATTGTGAGAATGGCGGGCAGGGGGAATATTTTCATGTGTATGCCCTGAAAAAACTTATGGAACAGAACAGGGTAGTTTATTCTCCAATAGCCGGTGAAAGGCTTGATACCGGTACTCCTGAGGGATATCTGAGGGCTATTGTACGGTACGCCATGATGGATCCTGTATATAAAAATGCAGTGCTGGAAGAGATCAGCAGGTCGAAATGAAAAAATTGTTTTTCCTTGTCGCAGCATTGCTGATGATATGCTCAGTTCCTTTGTTTGCCGGTGGAAGCAGCGAGACTAAAAAGGCTACTGCAAGAAAATTTTCAGATAATCTTCTTAGGTGGGAAAGGAGTGACATCAGATCATATTCAATGCGTATCTCCTATGTCGCCGGGAATCGTCCGCCTCAGGAATTTTTTGTAAGGGTAAAGGATAACAGGGTAGTGCAGTACAGTGTTGATGGTCAGGAGGTTTCTGATCTGGAGGGTGCTGAGAATTATACTGTTGAGGGTCTGTTCAGGCAGACTAAAGAATATGTGAAAAGCAATAAGAAAAAATCTCCCATGCTGTATGTTGTTGAATATGATAAACAGTATGGCTTTGTAAATTTCTGCACTAAAATTTATAATCCTGATGTGAAATCAGGTGCCGCTCCCTCTGATTCCAATTTCAGGCTGCGTGTCATAGATTTTGATCCTGAAAAATAGAGAACCGACGGTGAAAAAAAATTTTATTATCATAGTATTGCTGCTTGTTCTGCTGCACGGTGCTTATGCTGTTCCTGCTTTCTATGGAAATGATGGATTTGATGGAAGTATCAAGCCTGAAGTGATTGCGGAGCCATATTGCACTGGCACTGAAAGACCGAAGTTATCAGCTTCTTCTGCAGTTCCTTCTGCCATTACCGGTACCAGACATGTGCTGGTGCTGCTGGTGGAATTCAGTGACAGTGAATTTTCCGGTGGACGCAATGTTGCCTATTATGAGAATATACTTGAGACTGGAAGCGGTCTGACTATGAAAAAGTATTATTCTGATATGTCCAATGGCAGTCTGGAACTGAAGTTTGAGATTTGCGGACCGTACAAGGCCAAGGAGAAATATGCCTATTATGGAGAGAATGGTGATAATGATGATAAATATTCGGCCACTTTGGTCTGGGAGGCAGTAACTGCGGCCATCAATGCAAAAGGGAGCAGCTTTTTCACTAAATTTGACAATGATAATGATGGCGAGATCGATACTGTTATGGTCATTCATGCAGGGTTGGGAGAAGAGGAACATCGGGATAAAAAGAACTATATCTGGTCTCATAGCTGGAAATTAAGTTCAGCTGCTGCGACTGGTGATGGCAGTGGAAGTATTCAGTGCGGGAGCAAGAAATTTGACAGCTATACTCTCCAGCCTGAATACAGCAGTGCCGGGAAAAAAGCAGGAGCCGGCATTGGAGTGTTCTGCCATGAGTACGGACACACATTGGGGCTGCGTGATTTATATGATATTGATTATACGACTCAAGGAGTCGGCCATTGGAGCCTTATGGGATCAGGGAACTGGGGATCCGGTGGAACGCATGGCATAAACGGCGCAGATCCTGCTCCGCTTCTGGCTTATGAGCGTGCATATCTCGGGTGGCTGAAACCGGAGATCATTGTTCCTGAAGAAACTTCCAGAACCTATGATTTTGGCACTGGTGTGGCAGATAAAGTGTACAGAATCGACCTGACTGAAGATGGGAAACAGTATTTATTGCTGGAAGGGCGGAAAAAAAATGTTTCAGGATCAGGAATGTTTGTGTCGGAGGATGGTCTGCTTATTACCCATATCCATCAGGGAATTATTGATAAATATAATGAGTACAATAGGATAAATAATAATTATACAAGAGTGCATGGCATAAATGTTCTGGAGGCGAAATCCAATTATTACAGTGAAGATCCCTATGGCAGAGGAAATTTGTGGAACAGTAATGCAGGTAACAGGATTACCCAGACTGCATTGTTCCGCTCAGATACCAAGACAGATGTTGCGCCTGCCTCGAGCTTGATTTCTATTGCGGCAGCTGCATTGACTGCTGCTGTGATTTTCCGCAGAAGAAAAAAACTCTGCGTGATGCTGATGCTGGCTGTGCTTGTATCTTTATTCTCCCTTGCCTGTGCAGTCAGTGATGGTTCGAACGAAGAGGATTGGGGTATTGTTGGCCATCCGAATACAAATTATTATATGAGTGATACTGTAAATTCAAAAGTCGGATTTTCCGGAGTATGCATAGAGAATATAAAGTCTGGCAGTTTTACTGTCCGTCTCGAGAAATAGGCTGAAAAATATTTCTGATAAAAATCAGAAGATACAGTGCAGATGCAAGATAAAGACTGCCGCACCCTTTCTGTATTCCTCCAAGGATACAGCATAAATAAGCTGTACAGAGTGATGCCTCTATTCCCGAAAATACTTTCAGGATGTTCTTATTCTTTTTCAGATATGTTATGAGAAAAATGATATTCAGCGGAGTGCACCACAGGAGGTTGATGTTGCAGACTGTGGCAGTGTGATCTGAAATATGCCACAGATAAAACAGCAGCAGGCCTGCCAGAATATTAATGACAATAGCACCGCATTCAAAAATACAGGCAATTTTTTTCGTTTTGACCGGCTGTATGAAAAAAAGCAGTTCCAGCAGAATAAGTGTCATAAAGAAAATGAACGGAATGTTCCATACTTTTGGCTCTGCTTTTGGTTCTCGCTCTGACTGATAAAGTATGTTGGTCTCTTTTATCAGAGGCTTGCCTGTTTTCAGCTTGCTTTCTGCCAGCACATCTTTTACCATGTCAGGAAGAAAAAAACAGTCTGCTTCTGATACTTTTCTGTCGATCACATTGCCTAAAGTCAGCTGGATTCCCAGATCAAACCATGGATTTTCTCCAAGATAACTTCTGATATAATCACGATAGCTGTGCTCTGATATTGATTCTATTGCTGCATGATCAAATATGATTTTCCCCTGTAAAGGCTCATTCAGCGCTGTCCTGATTTTTGATGAGCAATTGTTTTTGATGAAATCATATTTGTAATATTTGTTTTCCGGCAAAGCATTCTCTTCCAGATATCTGTATATTTTCATGATTTCCGGTGTGCTGAGGTTGAGGACCTGTTCTATTACAGTCCGGTCCTGCTTTTTGCCATAACGCCGCAGCTCCCATCTGAAATTTTCTATTGCCAGACAATAGTTCAGCTGTCCTTTCACAAATTTTGATACGAATCCGGGAGTGTCGAAATCAAAGGTGCCATAATTGTATAATTTATCCATGTGATGTTTTTTATCCTGTATGCGTATGCCTGTGTGTCCGAAAGCTGTATATATCTTATCCCCGTACCTTACTGTAATGATGCTTATGACAGGTGCCTGTGCATCTGTACTGCCGTATGCAGGTAAAATAGAGAATATTGACAATATCAGGATAAATTTCAGCAGTTTCATCACTGCCAGTATAACAGTTCAGAAAAAAAATACAATGCAGGAATGATGCGCCTTATACTTTCATCCGCTTTATTATATCTGATGCGGCTCTGAATGCAGTGGAGAAACATCCCTGTAGCATGAAACCTCCGGTCGGAGCTTCCCAGTCTGCCATTTCCCCTATGGCATAGAACCCTGGAATTTTCTTCAGCATAAAATTTTCATCCAGTTCCTGGAATGTGATTCCGCCCGCAGAGGATATGGCCTCTTCCAATGGTCGGGGTGCGCATATTTCCAGTTCCAGTGATTTTATGATTTCCGGTCTTTTGCGGATGTCTGACAGTTCCGCAGGTTTCAGCAGTTCTTTCATGAGCATGAACTTTATTCCTGATATCTTCAGCGTTTTTTTCATATAATTTGACAGTGTCATTTTTTCTATAGGTCGGGCCATTTTCTCTTTCATCTGTCTGATATCCAGATCAGGAACTATATCAAGTTCTGCGTTGCACTTTCCGTTTTTTTCTATTTCCTCACGGATAAAATGGCTGATAGAATAAATTCCGCTTCCCTCGATTCCGTATGGTGTGAATACTATCTCGCCTTTTGACTGGTGTCCTGCAAAATGTACAGAGATCTGCTGGCTCTCTGGATCCTTACTGAATTTTTCCTGCAGAAATGGAGACCAACATACGGTGAATCCGCAGTTTGATGGCTTCAGCGGTACTGTCTCTATTCCTCGTTCATTGAAGATTTTCAGCCACTTGCCGTCAGAACCTGTATTTGATCTGCTGCCGCCACCCATAGCAAAAACAGCAGAATCAGGATGAAAACAAACTTCTTTTCCCTCTGCTGTGAAAACCAGATTATTTTCATCTGTAATTCTTTTCAGTGAATATCCTGTCTTCAGCTGAAAACAGCCTGATGATTCCAGTTCTGACAGCCATCGGGAAAGTATCATGTAGGCTGGTTTCTCAGTGAATATTTTTCCGCCATTGCCTCTGAATGTGCTGCTTCCCATCTGATGGCACCAGTTTTCCAGATCTGCAGGTGAAAAATCTTCCAGCAGCTGTCTGAATAGTTTTTCATGTCCATAATAATTCCTGCAGAATTTATCCAGCGGCAGGCTGTTTGTGATATTGAGACCTCCTGACAGTCCGGCCAGAATGAATTTTTTTCCCGGTGGATCCATGTGGTCGAACAGAATGGTGTGGATCCCGGCAGAAGTCAGCAGCTGGGCGCAGAATAATCCGGCTGGACCTCCGCCGATGATCGCCACTTTTTTCTCTATTTTATTCATTGCTGTTTTTGTTCAATGTGAAATTGTTTTTATCATAAATGATGATTCCATCACGCTGCAGATTGCTGAGCTGCAGGCACATGGCGCTACGTTCCACACACAGATAATCTGCCAGCTGCTGCCGGTTCATGCTGATGGAGAACTGATTTTTACCGGCTTTGGCTGCCTCTGCCTGAATGAAAGAAAGCAGTTTGTCTCTGGTACTTTTTTTTGTCAGATGCAGCAGCCGTTCTTCTGAAGCTCTGTTTCTGCTGTACATATATGAAAGAAGTTTTTTTGTGATGGCATCAAGATATATGAAAAGAAATTTTGAATATTGCACGGCCTGAAGTGTTGCCGCTATCTTATTATTTGCAGTGCAGGACAGTTCGGGTGGAAAAATTTCATTGGCATTCAGTTCCTGCTGATTTTCCGCTTCGTCATTGGTTTTCTGTATTATTCTGCATTTCCCTGAAAGCAGGACTGCAATGATGCCACCCTCATCACCTTGGTTGAGAACTGTGTCACCCATTGAATAATCCAGTTCTTTGAATTTCAGATTTTTTGACAGCTCTTTCAGTTCTTTTTTGGGTATTTCCTTAAAAAAATCAATATTTTCCAGATATTTATGAATCTTCATGTTTTGTATGTTGCAAAAACAACGTCCTTTATTCTCAATAATGTTATATTTGTGGCAAATAGTCAATGAATATGATTCTTTTTGATTTATTTTTACTGGAATTTATTATATGATATTGTCTATGAAAAAAATTTTACCAATTATATTGATTTTTCTTGCTGTTCCTCTGTATGCCCAGGAAACCCTGGAACTGATAGGCCGGCGTATGATTTCTGTTCCTGAACCTTCTTCCCTTTTCCTTAAAGATAATTTTCTATGGACTGTCAGTGATGAGGACGGATGTCTGTATAAGCTGACCCGCAGCGGAGCTGTAAGAATGACATATCATCTGGGACTGGCTGATCGTGAAAGTATCTATATCAGCGATGATGGCAGGTTTTATCTGGCTGACGAGGCCAGTTCAGATGTGATGGTGTTGGACAGTCACCGGAAACTGCTGAAAAAGTACAGTATGGATTTGGGAGAGGTCAGTAAGAACAGTGGAGCTGAAGGGCTGACATATTCACCTGATTCAGGACATTTTTATGTGGTCAAAGAAAAGAAACCTGCTGAGATCATTGAGTTTGACAGTGAATTCAACAAGCTGGCAGTATATGATGGAAGTTTTGCAAAAGATCTGTCTGATATTTTTTATGATCGTGTAAACCGAGTGTTTTGGGTGCTCAGCCACAAATCCAACTCTGTCTTTATCTGGACTCCGAATGATGGAGTAAAAAATGTGTATGCTTTTGATATTGTGCAGGCAGAGGGACTGACGATAGATTTTGACAGAAATCTGATATATATTGTTTCTGATAAGGATAACCAGATGTATACTTTTCAGATACCTGCGGCATATTCAGCATTAAAATAGTTATTCTTGCTATTTTATTAAAGATATTTTATTATTTAAAGATTAGGAGATATAATTAATGTATTCTCATAAGACATATAATTTTCTGAAAGAATTCAAAGGTAAGCTTTATGATGGTGATCTGCCTACATTGCCTGAGGTCTTTCAGATAGCCGCAGCAAGATATCCTGAAAAAAGATGTCTTTCTATATACAACCCTGTGAAGTTCGGACTTTCATACAGCGAGACCAGAGAAAAAGTAATGACCCTGGCCGCTTCTCTTGTATCTGCAGGTGTAAAAAAAGGTGACAGGGTCATTCTTACAGGAAAGAACTCTCCGGAATGGATGATCTCATTTTATGCCATTGCAACTGCAGGAGCTGTCATCGTTCCACTGGACTATTCACTGCATATTGATGAAATGAAACATCTTATCAATTTCAGTGAGCCGGTGGCTGCAATTGTGGATGATGAGAAATATGATTGCATCGGAGAACTTTTCCCTGAAGATTTCATCAGATATTCTCTGTCTGACAAAAAGCCAGGTTATGTTCTCGGACTGACAGACAAGCCATTGGATAAGCCAGTTCATTGTGATATCAATGATACTGTGGCAATACTTTTCACATCTGGCACTACAGGAACACCTAAGGGAGTCATGCTTTCGCATTCCAATATGGTCAATGATATTTTCCTGTCGCAGATGAACATGCAGATCTATCATACGGATGTTTTCTATGCACTGCTGCCTGTGCATCATGCTTATACAATGCTTTCCGTGCTGGGCGTCGGTATCGCTCAGAGTGCCGAGGTCGTATTTGCCAAGAGACTGGTCATCAAGGAGATCCTTAATGATCTGCGGGATGGCAAGATAACTATTTTCCTTGGTGTTCCGATGCTGTTCAACAAATTCCTGGCAAATATTATGAAAGGGGTTCAGGAGAAGGGTGCCGTCACCTATTGTCTGGTGCGGTTTCTCATGTTTGTCAGCGGATTCCTGAAAAGTGTATTCGGAATCAAGATCGGAAAGAAATTGTTCGGCAAGATGATTCTGGACAAGGCCTGCCTTTCCAGTGTCAGGATCTGTATCAGCGGCGGCGGACCTCTGCCACCTAAGACTTTCAAGATGTTCAATGAACTGGGACTGGATTTTGTTCAGGGATATGGACTTACTGAGACTTCCCCGATTCTGACTCTCAACCCTATTTATCATTTCAAGGTAAAATCTGTAGGAAAGATCATTCCTGAGATGGAAGTCAAGATCGTCAATCCTGATAAGGAAGGACGTGGTGAGATTGCTGTGCGTGGCCCTATTGTCATGCAGGGTTACTACAAGAACCCGGGGGCTACTGATGAGGTCATGGATCTGAACGGTTTTTTCTATACCGGTGATATGGGATATGTGGATAAGGAGAATTATCTTTATCTTACAGGACGCAAGAAAAATATCATTGTTACAGCTGGCGGAAAAAATGTGTTCCCGGAGGAAATTGAAGATAAATTCCAGCTCTATCCTGAGATAGGACAGATCCTTATCCGGGGGTACAATGCTGATAAAAAGAAAAATCAGGGTGAGGAGATAGAGGCGCTGATATACCCGGCAGAAGATGTCCGCAACTGGAATGATCCTGACCGTATTCAGAAGAAGATGGAAGAGATAGTTTCTGCGGTCAATAAACAGCTGCTTCATTACATGAAGATAACAAGAGTCAGAACTGTGGATACTCCGTTTGAAGAATCTTCTACCAAAAAGATAAAAAGATATAAAGTGGATAAGTCATGCTGATAATTCCTGCCATTGATATGCTGGACGGAAAGTGTGTCCGCCTTTTTAAGGGTGATTATGAAAAAGTGACAGTTTACAGCGATGATCCTGCGGCTATGGCCCGAAGTTTTGTGCAGGCCGGTGCGGAGAGAATTCATCTGGTGGATCTGGATGCGGCACGGGGAGGAAAGACCAACCGGGATGTTATTGCCAGGATCCGTAAGGCTGTGGATGCTGTGCTGGAACTTGGCGGTGGTATCAGAACAGAGGAAGATGTTCGGGAACTTTCAGATATCGGCATTGACAGGCTGATCCTGGGAACTGTATTTGCAAAGGATCCTGAACTGGGTGCTGCATGGACTGAGAAATTCGGACAGAAATTCATAGCTGGAATAGATGCTCTGAATGGTGAAGTCAAGGTTGCGGGCTGGCAGAAAGGCTCAGGAATGAAAGATACTGAACTGGCTGTGAAAGCTGCTGAAGCTGGAATGTGCTCAATTATTTACACCAACATAACCAGGGATGGCACTCTTTCCGGACCTGACACAGCAAGGACTGTACTTATCGCAAAAAGTGCTGGAATCCCGGTGACTGTATCAGGCGGTATCAGCTGTGAGCAGGATTTTGCGGACATAACTGCAGATCCTGAGTGTGCTGGTCGTATCGGTGGAATCATTACTGGCAAGGGATTCTATGAGAAAAAGTTTGATCTTACACAGGTAATTGCCAGATATCAGAGAAACGAGGGACTCTTTTTCTAAATGAGAAAAAATTATATTCAGCGTCTGAAAGACGGAATTGTAATATTTGATGGAGCCATGGGGACCGAGCTTTATTCCCGTGGTGTGCAGATCTCTTCATGTTTTGAGGAGATATGCCTTACCGATCCATCCTTGGTGGAGGAAATTCACAGAAGTTATATCCAGGCCGGTGCTCATGTTATTGAGACCAACAGTTTTGGAGCTAATCCACTGAAGCTGAAAACATATCAGATCGAAGAGAAGACTGAGGCCATCAACAGAGCTGCGGTGAGAATTGCCAGAAAGGCTGCCGGAGATGATGTTTATGTGGCTGGCTCTGTAGGTCCGTTGGGGCAGACGTTGGCTCCGGTGGGAAAAATTGATGCTGAAAGTGCCAGAGCTGCATTCAGAATTCAGATAAAGACTCTTCTGGATGAGGGTGTTGACCTGCTCCTTTTTGAGACTTTCCGGGATGTGGATGAGCTGCTGCTGGCTGTATCTGTTGCCAGAGAACTTGATGCGGGTATTCCAATTCAGGCTCAGCTGGCGCTGGGGCCTCTTAATCAGGAAGAATATGGAAAACAGGCTGTCAGCCGGATAACCAGGCTGGATGAATGTGCTGATATTGATGTTCTTGGGTTCAACTGTGCAGTTGGTCCTGAACATATGCTGGATATTCTGGTGGCTGTAAGAAATTATGTGCATAAACCTGTTGCTGTAATGCCTAATGCCGGTTTGCCAAGGGAAGTTGATAACAGAAATCTTTATCTTGCTTCTCCTGCGTATTTCGGCAATTATGCCCTTAAATTCTATGAGGCTGGTGCAAGAGTCATAGGAGGATGCTGCGGAACTACTCCTGAGCACATAAAGAAAGCTGCCCAGATGGTGGTCTCATTCTCGGAGGGTACTGTAAGCAAGATTCAGGAGATAAAGCCGGATGTGCAGACTTTCACTGAGATGCCGCTGGAACAGCGTTCCTCTCTGGGGCGTGCACTGGCTGAGGGACAGTGGGTGACAACAGTTGAGATGACACCTCCTGTAGGCTGTGATCTTTCAAAGATCCTGGCAAAGGCTGAGGATGCAAGATCCAGAAATATCAGTTATCTGAACTTTCCTGATGGACCACGGGCTTCTTCCAGAATTTCTGTAACACTGACTGCACTTGAAGTTATGCGGAAAACAGGTATGGAGGTGATTCCTCACATTTGCTGCAGGGATAAGAATCTTATCGGGCTTCAGGCCGAACTCCTGGGGATCCAGGCTGTTGGAATGCGTAATATCATGGTCATCACCGGTGATCCTCCGAAAGTTGGAAATTATCCTGATGTGACAGGCGTTTTTGATGTGGATTCCATAGGGCTCATCACATTGGCGAAAAGGCTGAACCGTGGTATTGACCTGGGGGGCAACCCGCTCCCATCCCCTACCTCGCTGGTAGTTGGTGCCGGGGTGAATCCTGTTTCCACAGTTCCTGACCGGGAGGTCGAACGTGCATATCTGAAACAGAAAGCTGGTGCTGATTTCTTTATCACTCAGCCTGTGTTTGATGCGGAATATCTGCTGAAATTTCTGGAGAAAATAAGGGGAACAGGTCTTCCTGTGCTGGCCGGGCTGTGGCCGCTGGTTTCCTACAGAAATGCTATGTTCCTGAACAATGAGGTTCCTGGAGTCACAATTCCTGAGTATATTCTGAGACGGATGGAGAAAGCTGATTCCCAGTCCAAAGAGGCAGCCAAACGTGAGGGTGTGCTTATTGCCCGTGAGATTCTGGCTGTGATAAAGCCTTATGTGGCTGGAATCCAGATCAGTCCTCCGTTCGGCAATATCCAGGCTGCAGCGGATGTGGTCAGGGAAGATCTCAGCTGATTCAGTCTTTCAGGTTCAGTTCCAGCAGTATCGGGAAGTGATCTGAGCATCCTGTGGCTGTCTTTTTGTTGAATGACATGGGATATCCGTCAGAATTAGTATTCCATTGAGTCTGTACAGTCCTGAAATTTCTGAAGCAGAATCCGTCATTGTCTGTCAGATTTGAATTCAGAAAAAAATTATCAATGGTCTCCCAGCTTGATCTGTAGAAGTAGCTGCCAGTTCCGGTATGCTGTTCTGTAAGCCACGGAGAAAAGAAAATACGGCTGTCTCTGTTATTTGCATCTCCTGTTATGTAGATACTCTGGTAAATGGCTTTTTTCTGACTGTCTGCAGGCATTATGGCTGTAGCAGCTTTTTTGCCGGTGCGTATATATTCGTCTGCACATTCGTTGAAATCCCCCAGCAATAATATTTCAGCTTTCGGATACTGTTCCATGATGGCTGATATTCTGGCAGACAGTGTATCTGCTGAGAATAGCCGCTGCATTTCCGTCTCGTCTCCCAGCTTGGATTTCCAGTGGTTGTTGAAGATGATCAGCCTGTGCCCATGTATGTTGAATGCGGCTTCTATTATTTCCCGCTGGTTTCCGTAAGCAGAAAGATATGGAGTGTGATATCGGACATAATCATAGGGGTAACGGCTGATAAATCCGGACTGTATGGCTGAGTCGCTGTTGGATGAGATCACGATGTATTTGTATCCGCAGCCGGAGAGATATCCTTTGGTCAGTTCTTTCAGCACTCCCTGGTTCTCAATTTCCTGAAATGCAATTATGTCCGGAACTTTCTCACCGGCTTCTTTTATGGTGCGGCTCAGCTGCAGCAGTCTGGCCCGGTAATCTTTTTCTGTCCAGCTGCCGCTGTCAGGGTCGAACTGAGCATATTCTGTTCCCTGGTGGGTTCCGTCACAGAGATTCTCAGTGTTGAATGACATCACGGATACATATTCCGGAGCTTTCTCATCATGGAAATTAGTACATCTGGTGCATGAGATAAAAATAACAGTAATAAATAATAAGCATATTCTTTTCATGCCTATTAAAACTGTGAGATTACAAGATTTGATTCAAAAATAATAAAATTTATTTCAATTCGTCACGGCTGGTGAGAATTCTGGAGATAAGACCATATTCCACAGCTTCTTCTGCAGTCAGCCAGTAATCACGGTCAGTATCTTTCTCGACCTGTGCCAGCGGTTTTCCTGTCTCTTCAGCAATGATGGAATTTATCTTCTGCCTGGTTTTCTCCATCTCTCTGGCATGGATCTCGATTTCTGTTGCCACGCCTCTGATACCGCTTAATGGCTGATGGATCAGATAGTGGGAATTAGGGAATCCCAGTCTATTCTTTTTCTCTGCGGCCAGAAGAATCAATGCTCCAGCGCTGGCTGCCAGTCCCATGCTGACAATGATCACCTCTGGTTTTATGAATCTGATCATATCGAATATGGCAAATGCCGCATCCACATCTCCGCCGGGGGAGTCTATGAAGATTTTTATCGGATCGTCATTCTCTGCCTCGAGGATCAGCAGCTGTGATATGGTTTTCTCAGCTGACTTCTTATCTATCTCTCCTGAAAGCAGAATAGTTCTGGTCTTCAGAAACTTCTCATTGAAATCAAAATTCTTCTGTTGGTCTTTGTCGCAATTTTCCTGCATTTTTTCCTCTTGCTGTTATTATCATAACAATATTTTTCAAATATTGGAAGTCTTTAATTTGTCCGGAATATGGTATAATGTATTTTAATGTAAGGGGAAAATTATGATAGATTTCAATACAATGGCTAAGACTGCCATGCCGAATTTCAAAGGCGGGGAAAAAAGTCTTATCGTCCAGATGCAGTTTGACGGTATGAACCGCATAATGACAGGATGTCTGGAACATGGTGCCAGCATCGGAACCCATAAGCATGAGACGTCCAGTGAGATTCTGTATGTGCTGCGTGGTGTGGGAACTGCTGTTCTGGATGGGACTGAGGAGACCCTGCTGCCCGGAATGTGCCATTATTGCCCAAAAGGACATACACACAGTCTGAAAAACAACGGAAGTGAGGATCTGGTGTTCTTTGCCGTAGTGCCTGAGCAATGATCTATGATACAGAGGGGGATATATGAAAAAAGTGCGCATAACTGTGATGCGGAAAGCAGACTACAAGGACCTGCAGGTGAAATATGAGAATCCTATTGAACATGCCTGTGATATGCGGGAAGGGGATGTCTTCATAGCTGATGGCTGGCAGAAGCCTGATGGTCTGTGCGGAAGTGCATGGGATGTCATGTCCCCCTTTGTACTGGCTCTGGCCTCCGGCGGCGGTGATTTCTACGATGGCTGGATGAAGAATAAGAAGTCAGCCATGATTTCCTGCAACGACGGTTTCCGCCCTGTGAGCTTCCTGCTGGAAACAGAGGAATGAAATGGAAATAATTAAAAAATCTCAGTATTGTATCATTATTTGATATTAGATCCTGCTGTCTATCTCTGCTTTTGCATCATTCAGTATTCTATTCACATCAGCGCCGAAGATATCCAGGTTCTCTGCCTTTATGTATTTTATATCCTGGATACCGTAGAAACCTGTGGCCAGCAGTTTTATGTATCCGAAGCCTGGTTCGTCAGAAAGTATCGGTCCTCCGGCTGTGGTTATGTATATGAGCTTTTTCGCCCTGCACAATGAGCGGGGATATCCTTCCTGAGTATATTCAAAGGTGATGCCTGTCACATTTACAGCTTCTATGTATATTTTCAGCATGGCCGGAAATGACAGATCCCAGTATGGTGCGGCTATCACTATGGTGTCAGCCTTGGCGAATTCCTGTGCATATCTGAATATCGGATGGTCAAACTGCTTCCCTGTGATCAGGCTGTCCCTCAGTTTCAGCCGTTCCCGGTCAAGTGGCTGTATGTTCTCGTCTGTCAGATTTATGGTGTTCACTGTACCATCCAGCTTTCCTATGGCATACCGTGCCAGCATATCTGTCCTTGAATTTTCCCTTGCACAGGCATTCACATATAAAATATTCATCAGGCACCTCGTTTTCCACAATATATCAGAATGACAAAATCATTTAAATATAGTATATTGGTAATAGGAGGACATTATGAGTATTACACTTTTTTCTCAGGGTGCTGCCGGTGAGGTTACAGGTTCCCGCCATTTTTTATGTGTCAATGATAAGAAAATATTGATAGACTGCGGTGCTTTTCAGGGAAAGCGTGAAGAATCGGACAGAAAAAACCGGCAGTGGGATTTTAATGCCGAGGAACTGGATGCTGTGGTTCTGACCCATGCTCATTTCGACCATTGCGGACTGCTCCCCCTTCTGCCAAAGCATGATTTCAAGGGAAATATATATTCTACCAGTGCCACACGTGATCTGGCTAACATTATCATGCTGGATTCTGCCAAGATCCAGGCAGCCGATGCTGTGCACCTGGCTAAAAGAGCTGCCCGGATGGGTGAGAAGTTCGACTGGAAGCCTCTTTATGACGATATTGATGTGGTTGATGTTATCAGCCAGTTTGTGACTATTTCATACAACAGACCGCAGATCATAGCTGATGGTGTCAAAGTGCAATTCACAGATGCAGGGCATATTCTGGGATCTTCTCTGGCTCATTTTACCATCAAGGACGGCGATAAGACTGTCAGGATCCTCTATTCTGGTGATATCGGAAGAAATGATGAACCTATTCTGAACGATCCGCAGCCTGCACCTCCTGCTGAGTACATCGTGCTGGAGAGTACCTATGGAGACAGACTCCATGAGACCAAGGACGAGATCCTTCCTGCATTGGCCAAAATAGTGAATGATACCATTGCCCGTGGTGGTAATGTGGTTATTCCTGCATTTGCTGTAGGCCGTACACAGGAGCTTGTATTCTATCTCCACCTGCTCCGTGACCAGAATCTGATTCCTTCTGTCCCTATTTTTATTGATAGCCCTATGGCGGTCAATGCCACTGCAATATACAAGCTTCATCCTGAATGTTATGACCAGGGGATCCATGATGCATTCACCATTCACCACAAGAATCCATTCGGTTTCAATGAGGTCAGATATACAAACAGCGTGGAGGAATCAAAGGCTATCAGCGAGCTGAAGACTCCTGCCATCATCATTTCTGCTTCGGGAATGTGTGAGTCCGGACGTATTCTGCACCACCTTATAAATAATATCAGTGATCCTAAGAACACCATCCTGCTGGTTGGATATATGGCTGCATACACCTTGGGCCGGAGGATCAAGGACGGCGAGAAACAGGTGCGTATCTTTGGCGATACTTATACGATGCGTGCTCAGGTGGAGGAAATCAAAGCATTGAGCGGTCATGCGGATTACAAGGAACTGCTGGCTTACCTCAAGTCTATGGATCTGTCAGCCTTGAAGAAGATCTTCCTTGTTCATGGTGATCCTGATTCCCTTATCACATTCAAAAAATATCTGATGGATAATGGTTTCAATAATGTGGAAATCGTGGAAAGAAATAAACAGTATATTCTCGATTGACAATAGCTTGGTTTAGGGAATACAATTTATCTATGACTTTGGCTAATTTTCTTACATCACTGAGAATAATTCTCTCCCCATTCTTTTTTATAGCTTTCTTTATTCCTGTATGGGGAGGGGGATGCTTCGAGGCCGGCTCTGTATGGCTGTGCTGGAGCCTTTTTATCGTCATTGAGTTTTCTGATCTTTTTGACGGAATGGCTGCCCGTGCTGCCCATCAGGTGTCTGATTTCGGCAAGCTGTTTGATCCGTTTGCAGATGTATTCAGCAGGCTCACCTATTTTCTGTGTTTCGTGGGAATAGGGCTCATGCCTGTATGGATCATGGCTCTGATCATATACAGAGAGATCACCATCATGTTCCTGCGTACCATGATGATGCGTAAGGGTATTGCCATGGGAGCCCGTATGGGCGGTAAGCTTAAGGCATGGGCTTATGCTATCTCAGGTATAGGCGGAATGATTTTTGTGTCGATCCAGCGCCTGGGAATTTTTCAGGAAGTGCTTCCTGAACTTCGTACTGTCACACTGGTGCTTTGTATAATTGCTGGTCTTGCATCGCTGATCTCTCTTTCTGACTATCTGATCGTTGTAAAAAAGACAATCTCAAAGTAAATGGTCAGCCGAAATTTACCGAATTATCTGTCGTCCGTAAGAATTGTTCTTTCTCCGGCTTTCCTTGTCACGTTTTTTCTCCCGATATGGAGCGGCCATTTTGCTGTTCTTTCTGTTGTCCTATGCTGGGTTTTCATGTTTCTGATGGATATCTCCGATATTCTTGACGGATATACTGCCAGAAAACTAAGGCTTGTCTCGGATTTTGGCAAGATGTTTGATCCATATACTGATCTTTTTGCACGTCTCACATACTTCCTGTGTTTCGCTGGAATCGGCAGGATGCCTGTATGGATGCTGGCGATAATCATTTACAGGGAGATATCTGTTACTTTTATGCGTACTGTCATGATGGGACGTGGATTTGCCATGGGGGCCAGGCTGGGAGGCAAGATAAAAGAATGGGTCTATGCTTTTTCAGCTATTTTCTCCATGCTTGCTCTGACGCTGGAAAGAACCGGAATCTGGTCTGAATATTCCTGCCTGTTATGGAACATTGCCATGGTATTCTATGTTCTCTCAGCTATATTTGCCGTGATCACATTTTTTGATTATCTGATTTTTTTAAATAAAAAAAATAAAGAAAGGATTGACAAGGGAGCGGGTAAAGGGATATGTTGAATGGGCAGTCGGGAACGACGGCACATGACAGAATGTT
>JAKSTW010000022.1 GCA_024402405.1 Spirochaetia bacterium
GATCTTCAGTCAGAATGGTCTCTATGAAGACATTGCCATTCTCCACAAATCCATTCAGAAGCACCATATCGTTATCAGGAGCCATGTTATCCGGTTCCATGAAGAAAATATCCAGGAATACAGCATTCTCACGCTGATTCTGTTTTTTGATCCTGTCCAGGGAAGTAAGGAAATCACCATGGACTGAACGGGGAAACGGCCAGCGTCCCAGTTTGTCCAGGGAATTGGAATCTATTCCAATAATAACGATATCATCTGAAAGCTCTGGATTTTTCTCCACCCTCTCAGCGCCATCCTGCACAGTCTTCCTGGCAGTTCCCTGCTTGAGATAGAAATTCAGATCAAGAATTTTCAGATTGAGCTTATTATAAATATCAGTACTGAATAATAAAAGTGTGGCAATAAAAACAAAAAAGCTGATAACAAGGCCAAAAGTCTTTACTTCAAAAAATTTTTTCTTAGTAATCTTTGCCAAATTATCAGCTCTCAAAATCAGCCGCAGGACTTATGTCAGTTCAAAAGGCCTTTGGCTTTCATCAAAATAATTCTATCCTGTGCATAAAGAGAGAAATTGCTGTCAGAATAATCATCTGTGATCATCTGATAATATTTCTCAGCATCAGCATATTTGCCATTGGTCTCGTTAAGACGGCCAAGAGCAAAAATAACTTTAGGCATCAGAGCATATTCTCCTCTGTAGCTGTTATAGATCTTCAGATATTCAGCCTCTGCCTCTGCAGGCTTGCCCATCTTCTCATAACATGCACCTGTATTTGCAATACAGATAGGAGCCAGATAAGAATCCTGGAACTTTCCTGCAAAATCACTGAAAACACCGGCAGCTTCCTGAAATTTATCAAACCTGTAATAGATGTCGCCCTTCAGGAAAAGTGCCCTGCGTCCTGCATACAGCTTAGGATATTTGACTATGACACCATTCAGTTCCTCAATATACGGCTGCACAGTATCAAAGGTCGCATTCTCATTCTCCTGCAGTGTCTGCACATATCTGGACTGAATATCCTCAATGGCCAGCGTGGCCTTGACATTTTTCTTGTCATTAGCCACACCGACAATCTGGATGATAACAAATACAATCAGAATAGCTATGAAAAAAAATCCCGCAGGTTTTGCATATTTCGAAATGAAATTACGGATCACCTGGTGTGCGGTAAGTTTTTCTTCCTGCTGCATAGATCAACTCCTGGATCAGTGTTTAAGAAAATCACCCAAAGTAGCTTTAGGTTCTTCGTTCTCACTCATGTATCTGGAAATCTCTTCTCTCTGGAGAGACTTCTTATACTCTTTGATAGAAAGACCCAGCTTCTGTTTCTTAGGGTTGATCTCGATCACCATTGTCTTGATCTTATCACCTACATTGAATTTCTCAAGAGCCTTGGCGATATCCTCAACAAATTCCTCATCAATATTGCTCTTATTGACAAGTCCCTC
The DNA here is from genome assembly GCA_024402405.1 of Spirochaetia bacterium. Lineage (GTDB taxonomy): Bacteria > Spirochaetota > Spirochaetia > CADAEX01 > CADAEX01 > CADAEX01. The sequence goes on from JAKSTW010000022.1 coordinate 1,453, forward strand.
AATTCCGCCTTCGACCTTTACGAAAAGACCGAATTCTGTCTTGTTGGAGATCTCTCCCTCGATAATGCTTCCCTTAGGATAGTTCTTAGCCAGAACTGACCATGGATTCTCAGTAAGCTGCTTGATTCCAAGTCTGATCCTCTTGTTTACCTTGTCACATCCTACGATAACTGTCTTCACAGCATCGCCGACCTTGTACATAGATCCGATATTCTTGACTTTCTTCAGCCAGGAAATATCATCCCCGTGGAGGAATCCGTCGATTCCCTCTTCCAGTTCGATGAAAGCACCTGTATTTGTGATCTTCACGATCTTTCTCTCAAGCTCTGTTCCTACAGGATACTTCTGATCGATGGTATCCCATGGGTTGTCCTGAACCTGTTTGATTCCAAGAGAGATCTTGCCTTCGCCCAAGTTATAGCCCAGGATCATACACTTAACTTCATCACCGGTCTTGAAAACATCCTTAGGATTATTGATTTTCTTGACCCATGAGAACTCGGAGATATGAGCCATACCCTCGATTCCCTCTTCCAGCTCGATGAAAGCACCGAAATCTGTAAGCTTTGTAACTCTTCCTGTGATAACATCATTGATATGATATCTGTCCTCAAATGTGTCCCAAGGATTTTCCTTGAAATGTTTGAGAGAGAGGTTGATCTTGTCATTTTCCTTGTCCAGGTTGATGACCTTAAGCTGGATCTTCTGTCCTTTCTTGACAAATTCCTTTGGCTTTGTCACATGACCCCAGCTCATATCATTGATATGGAGAAGTCCGTCAAATCCGCCGAGATCGATGAAAGCACCGAATGTGGCAATTGTCTTGACTGTTCCCTCGACTGTGTCACCTACAGCAACAGAATTATAGAATTCCTCTTTTTTCTTAGCTCTCTCATCTGCGATATATTTTCTTCTGTTCAATACGATGTTGATCTTCTTTTCGCTGTAGAGTCTTTCGATATAGAACATTGACTCAAGTCCGATATATGGTGCCGGATCCTCGATCTTGACCACATCAGCCTTCGAGATCGGAAGGAATGCCTTCAGATCCGGACCAAGAGTAACTTCAAAACCACCCTTTACGCTCTTTGTGATCTTTCCCTTGACTGCTGTTCCGTTCTGGTCAGCATCCTTTATATCTTTCCAGATTTTCTTCTCGTCATATTTTTTCTTGGAGACAATGATCTGTCCGTCCCTGCTCTCTTTCTTAACCAGAACGACTTTGATCACATCGCCAACCTGAGGAGCTTCCTCAAATTCGGTAATTGAGATTTTACCTTCGGATTTATATCCGATGTCGATGAAAACGGTATCAGATGTCACCTGAATAATTGTACCGTCCACAACCTGCCCTTCTTCAAGTTCATCCATTGATTTCAGATATTCTTCCTGAAGATTTGTCTGATTAACTGTTTCTTCATTGATGTTTTCTTTTTCTGTCATTTGAAAAAACTCCTACCTACCTAATTATTTTTTTTAATATTATCTAGTACTTTCGCATAAACTTCGTCTATGGTCAAGCCTGTAGTATTTATATAAATTGCATCTTTTGCTATTTTCAGAGCGCCAAAAGACTTATTGCGATCAATCCTGTCCCTTTCAATGATGCTGTTCTTTATCTCTTCCAGAGTCATACCGCTGCATCCCTGCCTGAACCTGCGCTCAGCCCTGGTGGCAGCATCGGCATCAAAATAAAATTTATAATCGGCATCCGGGAAGACCACCGTCGTTATATCCCGCCCCTCAGAAATAAGATCCAGTGAAGAAGCAAGGCTCTTCAGCTTGCTGTTTACCGCAAGGCGGACTCCCTTTATAGCCGAGACAGGAGCCACAGAAGCATCAACCTCATCGCTGTGAAGCAGATCCTCCACATCCTCACCATCCAGAAATACCCTTCTGTCACATACAGTCACAGAACACTTATCAGCCAGCTCAGTCATGGCGGCCTCATCGCTTATATCAATTTTATTTCTCAGAGCCTTAAGTGTGACAGCACGGTAAAAATTTCCGGAATTCAGATAGAAAATTCCCATTCTGTCAGCGATCATCTTCGCTATGCTGCTTTTTCCCACACCGGCAGGTCCGTCAATAGCTATGACCATTATTTATCCTCCGTATGGATGAAACAGGCAACTTCCTTAGGAGTCAGCTCCCTGAATCCACCAGGCGGCAGAGCACTGTCCAGCCTTACTTTTCCTATGCGGATCCTGTGCAGCTTCTTGATCTTGAAACTGTGGAACTGAAAGAACCGTCTGATCTCTCTGTTCTTGCCCTCTGTCAGCACAATATGGATCTTCACAGGTGATCTCATCTGATAGCTTTTTATCCTGTATTTCTCGCCCTCGATGACAAATCCCTTGCAGAACTGCATCATAAGCTCTTCAGGAACAGGCTTTGAGGTCTCCACAATATATTCTTTCTCTGTCTCTGCAGACGGATGTGACACAGCCTTGGTGAAGTCACCGTCATTTGTATAGAAAATAAGCCCTGAAGACATATAGTCAAGGCGTCCCACGTTATGAAGTCTGTACGGAAAGGCATCCTTGAAGAAATCCAAAGCCAGAGTGCGCCCCTCAGGGTCATCACTGGTACAGAGAACTTTCACAGGTTTATTGAATGCTATGTAAACTTTTTTCTTGTCAGGATAGATCTTCCTGCCGCGGTATTCCACCACATCTCCGGGGAAAACCTTCACTCCCATTTCAGTGACCAGCCTTCCGTTCACCCGCACCATACCATGCTGGATAAGGCTGTCACAGGCCCTTCTGGAACCGACACCGCATCTGGCCATATATACCTGAAGCCGCAGTCCGTCCTGGGCTGTCTGTTCTTTTTCTTCTTCCATTAAAAAATCCTTTTTCAAGTATATCAGAGAATCAGCAGGATTGACAGTAGCAAAAGACAAGAAATTAGAATATTTATCTCCTGAAACAGGATCTCTGGAATCAGGCGCGATCTCCAGAAGAGGCACAAGGACAAAAGCCCTTTCTTTCATGCCAGGATGCGGCAATGTCAGGACCGGATCATCAGAAACCATATCGCCATACAGCAGAATATCAATATCCAGAGGACGTGGTCCCTTATAGCCGGCAGCCTGTCTGTCACGGCCAGACTCATCTTCCAGCCTGTGAATCAGCTCCAGCAGCTTCATGGGAGCCATATCTGTCTCCAGTCGGAACACACAGTTGAGAAAATCGGGCTGGTCAAGACGGTACATAGGTGCTGTCTCATACAATGATGATGAGCTTATAGCAGGAAAAAACGATCTGAGCCTTCTGAATGCGGTTCTGATATGTTCCTGCCGGCATCCCATGTTGGAGCCAACTCCGAGAAATACCTCAGCCATCAGAGCTCGACCTTCAGCTGTCCCTGCCGTACAATCTCAGGAACAGGCCCGCAGATATTCACAATGGTTGACGGCAATGATGGCGGAAGATCTCCTGCATCAACTATAAGGTCAACCTTGTCACCGAAAGCAGAAATTATCTCCGCTATATCTGTCACAGGAGGACACCCGCTGTAATTCACACTGGTCGAGTCCACAGGACAGCCAGTTTTCTCCAGCAGTTCCATGAGAAATGCATTGTCAGGGCATCGGATCCCCTCGGTAAGATCATTCCGTCCGGGAACAATAAGAGTCAGCGGCCCGGGCCAGCATGAAAGCAGCTTCTCAGGAATCATGCAGTCAGTTATCTCCTGCACCATTGCCGGAGTCACCAGACGGAGGAAATGTTTTCCTGCATCTCTTCCTTTGATAAGTTCCAGCCTTTTTTCAGCAGGACCGGCAAGGCAGGAGAATCCATAGATCGTATCTGTAGGTATTATGACAATACCATCATTCAGCAGAACTTGAGATACTGCGTCTGTGACATCTGACTGATTTTCTTTCAGTTTTTTCAGTTTTATTATCATTGAAATTGAATATAATCAGAATGAAAGCAAAAATCAATGAAATAAGCACAGATAAAATTCTTATGATTTTTCTGTAAGCTGAATTACGTGATTCATCCGCATTGTATTTGCAGAGATTTCCCAGTGAATATGTGCTGTTTCTGGCACCGGCACCATCAATGATCATCATGCGCTGATTTTTGCCTATGATACCCATACCGGCAGCCTTGCAGGCTATGGCATCAGAAGTCTCCAGGTCAGTCTTTATCATAATAAGGCGTTCATTATTTGACTGCAGAGCCTCTATATTCTCCACCAGCTGAATTTTATAATTTTTCAGCTCCTCATAATTTTTCAGCCCAACATCACTGAAAAACAGCGAAAGACCGAGATATGAGATAACAGCAGTATAAATTATGACGCATACCAGTGTAAGACTTCTATTCATACTATGAATATCGGAATAAATGCATTGTCTGATAACATAAAAATATTCATTTGAATATATTCCATTATCAGAAAATTTATTATAGACTGTAGACATGCTGACTGACAGTGAACTTGAAAAATACGGTGTCTGGATCAAATCCGGCCCCATAAATATTGAGATTCCACAACAGACCACACATGAAGAGGCATTTGTCTCCCAGAAGGATGAATTCGTGCAGGCCATGGGGACACAGGAGCACGAGACCCCGGAGCAGATCCAGCAGACATCTGACCTGAGGGAACTGGCCCAGCAGATGCAGTCAGAAATATCAGCCCTGAAAGAAGAGCTCCAGAGGCTGAAATCCAGAGTAAATAAAGATTCATATATTCTGGAGGACAACACTGCCATCATGACAGATGATACAACTGCAGATGTCCCGGATGATGAAGATGATGATGACCCTGATATCCTGGAATTGGATACGCTGGAAGATGACGAAGAAGATGTCTCAGATCTGCCAGAGGCTCTTCCGGCAGATGAAAGAGAAGAAGAAGCTGACATTAAAAAAAAAGAGTCTGAGCCTGAATCAGAGGATCTGAAAGAAGAAGTCAGATCTGTGCTGGCATATCTGGATCAGCTGCTGGAATCACTCCCGGACAGCAAAATCCAGGAATTTGCCCACTCCAGACAGTTTGTCACATACAGAAAGCTTTTCCAGAAACTGGAACTTATTTAGATCTCGCCTCCGAAAGCAAGACCGAAATTGGAAGAAATCGCCTTATAATTCTCAGGCATGGCAGCCACTGATGTCACATAGAAAGCATCGGACAGATCATCGGTATTCCGCTCAGGCAATGCAGACAGCAGGCTGATGGCATGGCGGCCCACCCCTTCTCTGGAATCAATGACTGAAATATCAGGTCCCAGCACTTCACGGAACATCTCCTCAAGATATACAAAATGGGTGCATCCGAGGATGACAGTATCAACATTGCTTTTTCTGAAAAATTCTGCCGCAGGAGTTATTTTTTCTATTATCTCATCTTTTGAGGCTGTAAAAATATTATTCTCGACAAAAGAGACGATCTCAGGCATGGCAAACTTTTCAACGATGCAGTCAGATGCAAAATCGGATATGAGTTTCTGAGTATACATCTGGGACACAGTTTTGTTGGTCGCAAACAGCCCTATGCTTTTCCGTCTGGATATCATAGCCGCCGGTTTCACAGCAGGAACCACACCCACAAACGGTATATCGTATGTTCTGCGCAGCAGTTCCAGTGCGGTCACAGAAGCTGTGTTGCAGGCAATGACAATAATATCGGGACTCACCCTGTCAATGAAACGCCCTATGCTGTCCAGCACAATTTCACGTATGGCAGCCTCGTCTTTGGTTCCGAAAGGAAAATACCGGCTTTCCGCCAGATACCTGAATGTTAGTCCGGATGAATGCTCCCGTATCCATTTAAGATATGGCAGCCCGCCTATACCTGAATCATAGAATCCTGCAATTTTGCCCATCATCAGTCTCCGAACAGGCTCATAAAGGCATTTCTCGCAGCTTTCGCCTTATCACTGCCACTGTTATGGCCAGCCCTGTCCACATATGAGAAGAATTCGCAGAAATTGGCGTTCTCCTTGTCAGCCACAGCCTCAGATATGGTCTCACGGCATTCCCAATGAGCACCTGAATCATAAAAACGGCAGTTAACGCATGATCTCAGTTCATGTCCACACTGTGTGCATACAGTGGAACGGTAGACCTTGTCTCCATCAAATTTATGTCCGCAAAAATAACACATAATCAGTCCCTGTATGAATCCTATACAAATTCTGCCAGTTTATCAATTATCAGATCAAATGAATCAGGGTGGATCCAGAGAACATCATCCAAAGCTTTAAAATATGTTATCTGCCGTTTCGCATAATTTCTGGAATTCTGCTTGATAAGCTCCCGTACATCACTCAGAGTCATGGAGCCAAGAGACTCCATCAGAGAAAATTCCTTATAGCCTATGGCACCGAGCCCAGGAGCATCCGGAGAATATCCCATGGCACGGAGTTTTTTATATTCTTCCACAAGACCGTTTCTGAACATCATGTCCACCCTGTCATTGATCCGGCTGTAAAGTTCAGCCCGATCCCGTATAAGTCCGATAAGGAAAAAGCGGTATTCACTGCGTCTGGTGTCAGGCAGCTGAAAATCTGACAGAGGTCTTCCGGAAGAATAATACACTTCCAGAGCCCGCATAATACGGTAGGAATCTCCGACCGCGATACGGCGCCATGATACATTGTCGACCTGTTCCAGAAGTGCACGCATGGCAGGCAGCCCTTCCCTTTCCAGCCTGGACTGAAGTTCTGTTCTGATGCTCTCCACCGAAGGAGGCGCCTTGGGCAGTCCATAGATGAAATTTTTCAGGAAAAAACCAGTTCCGCCGGAAATCACAGGCGTCTTTCCTCTGGCATGGATCTCCCGGCACAGTCTGTCAGCAGCAGTGACAAAATCCCCGGCAGAGAACTCACAGTCAGGATCCACGCAGTCAATAAGATGGTGAGGTATTCTGGATGTGATGTCAGATCCAGGTTTTGCAGTACCTACAGACATATGACGGTAGACCTGGAGAGAGTCAAGGTTGATTATTTCACATGATTTCTCAAAGTGCAGCAGGAAATCGGTCTTTCCAACAGCAGTGGGACCGAAAACCACTATGACAGGAATCTGGACAGCCAAATCAGTTTTCGAGCTTATAACCAGTCTTTTTTGTAAGGATCTGAGACAGTGATACAGAGATCACCTTATTGGACTTGTCCTCAAGATCAGAATCTCCGGTTATTGCCAGCTGTTTTGCCCTTTTGATGGCAGCACATGTAAGCTCATAAACATTATCTTTATTCTCTTCAAGTCTATCCAGTGGGATTCTCATTACAAACGACTCCTTATAAACACCTTAATATAGCCTGTTTGGTGAAAAATGTAAAGATGGGAACAGCAATTCATAATTCGCACTGGTATCACCGGAACTGCAGACAACAGTAAGCCTATAAATATTTCATCAAGATGTTAAATTATGATATATCATTATATTTTACAGAAAGTATGCAAGCTCTTCAGCGGCAACAGCAGATATATTCTATAAATTACTGTCCCAAAGCTGGTGTCCATTCTCTTTTATTACCTCACTTGACAAAAGAACATTCCGATAATTACTTTATATATAGATCAATATCAGTATTTTAATGGAGTAACAAATGCCAGATAACGATATAGTAGCCCTGGAAGAAATGCTGCCGGACAAGCTCTTCATTGTGCCGCTCTCAGGCAAGCCGATCTTCCCAGGCATCTTCACACCTCTCATGATAACATCAACAGTAGATATAAAGGCCGTGGAAAAAGCCCTGGAGACAAACAGCACCCTGGGACTGATACTTATGAAAGATGACAACCCGGACGATGACATATCTCTGAAAGACCTTTATTCCATAGGTACAGCCGCAAAAATCGTAAAGAAGATCAATCTGCCTGACGGAGGTATGAATATATTCATGTCCACACTGAAACGGCTCAGAACACAGGAATCCATGTCGGATAAACCCCCTATGGCCGCTGAGGTGGAATATCTGGAGGAAACAGACGGCAAGCACCGTGACATAAAGGCTCTGACACAGGCGATCCTCGCAGAGATGAAGCAGATCTCGGAGAACAATCCTCTTTTCACAGAAGAGATGCGTCTGAACATGGTGAACATCGACCTGCCGGGAAAAATCGCAGACTTCATCACCTCCATCCTCAACATCGACAGGAAAGAACAGCAGAAAATGCTGGAAACTCTCAGCATAAAGGAAAGGATGGAGCAGGTTCTCATATTCATCAAAAAAGAGCAGGAACTGCTGAGAATACAGAAGAAGATACAGAAGCAGATAAATGAGAAGATAGAGAAAAGCCAGAGGGAGTACTTTCTGAAAGAGGAAATGAAGGCCATCAGAAAAGAACTGGGAATGCCTTCAGATGCCAAAGACAGCGAGTATGTCAGATTCCGTGAGGCCATTGATAAGCTGGATCTTAAAGGCGAGGTCAAGGAACAGGTCGAGCAGGAGCTGACCAAATTCTCCATGATGGACATCAATTCCGGTGATTTCGGTGTCACCAGAAACTATCTGGACACCATAGTGCGTCTGCCATGGAATACCATGTCTGATGACAAGCTGGATATAAAGAAAGCAAAGGAAATACTGGACAAAGATCACTACGGACTGGAAGACGTGAAGGAAAGGATCATCGAGTTCCTGTCGGTCAAGAAGCTGAAAAAAGATTCCAAGGGTTCCATAATCTGTCTGGTGGGCCCTCCGGGAGTGGGCAAGACTTCCATAGGTCGTTCCATAGCCCGCGCCATGAAAAGAGAATTCTTCAGATTCTCTGTGGGCGGCATGAAGGATGAAGCCGAAATAAAGGGACACAGAAGGACATACATAGGGGCAATGCCCGGAAAGATCATCCAGGGACTGAAAATAACAAAGACCAAGAATCCAGTGTTCATGATCGACGAAATAGACAAACTGGGAAATTCATATCAGGGAGACCCTTCTTCGGCTCTGCTGGAAGTGCTGGATCCTGAACAGAACGTGACATTCAGGGACAACTACCTGGATCTGCCTTTCGATATTTCCAACGTGATGTTCATAACCACTGCAAACTCACTGGACACGATTCCGTCCCCTCTTCTGGACAGAATGGAGGTCATAAGGATAGCAGGATATATACGCCAGGAGAAAGTGAAAATCGCAGAAAAATACCTGGTACCAAAAAGCCTTGAGGCCAATGGACTTGATAAGAAACATGTAAAATATCCAAAAGAGACTCTTTCCATGATCGCTGAGAATTATGTCAGAGAGGCAGGAGTGCGAAATCTGGAGAAAGCCCTGGATAAGATCAACAGGAAAATAGCCAGAGAAATAGTACTTGATGACAAAAAATATCCGTTTGAGATAACGCCTGAGAAAGTCGAGAAATATCTGGGCAGACCTAGATTTGAGCCGGAGGAGATAAAAATTCCTTCACAGCCTGGAATGGTGGTAGGACTGGCATGGACCAACTTCGGTGGAGACACACTGATGATAGAGAGTGTCAGGATGCCTGGCAAAGAGGGTTTCCAGCTGACAGGTCAGATGGGCGATGTGATGAAGGAATCTGCCAATATAGCGTTCACTTATGTACGCACTGTCGCTGAAAAATTCGGTATCACACAGGATGCTTTTGAAAAATATCACTACCACCTTCATATACCTGAGGGTGCCACACCTAAAGACGGTCCTTCTGCAGGAATCACCATGGCTACAGCCCTTCTCTCCCTGGTGACAGGAAAGAAAGTGCGGAAAAACTTCGCAATGACCGGAGAGCTGTCCCTTACCGGAGATGTGCTCCCTATAGGAGGACTCAAGGAGAAAACCATAGCTGCCAGACGCAATCTGATAAAGCATATAATCATCCCTAAGCAGAATGAGAAGGATCTGGAAGAAATTCCTGACTTCGTGAAAAAAGGGATAAAATTTCATCCGGTCAGCAGAATGGAGGAAGTAATTGAAATCATTTTCTAGGTTTATGATCATATCAATATTCATTTTATGCACAGTCACAGCATTCGGTCAGGAACAGAGCCGTGAAGCAAAGATCAGGAATATCCTGGCAGAATTTCCGGGAAATATACAGACTAACATCAAAAGCAACATGGCAGAATTCATGTCGGATCTGGATCTGGTGCTGCAGGAAGACATGAGGTATTTCAAGGTCGTGGACAAACAGCACCCGCTGCCATCCTATTATAACCCAGGAACTCTCGTAGATCTGGACAGTACAAGCATCAGAACGAACAAGAAAGGAATGCAGTTGGAGAAAATGACATACCTGAGGCTGAAAGATATGGTCGATGCGGCAGAGAAAGAGGGACTGTTCATGCTGGTCTCCTCTGCATACCGCAGTTATGACTATCAGACCAGACTCTACAACTATTATGTCAAACTGTATGGCAAGGAAGAGACAGATACTTTCTCAGCAGCACCGGGAACTTCCCAGCACCAGCTTGGAACAGTAGTGGATTTCGGAACTGTTGACAACACACTCTATTATACTACACGAGAGGGAAAATGGCTCAGGGAAAATGCCTGGAAATATGGATTCTCACTTTCATTCCCCAACGGTTATGAGGATGTGACAGGCTACAGCTGGGAGTCTTGGCATTACAGATATGTGACATACAACGGTGTGGCATTCCAGAAAAAATATTTTGATGATATCCAGCATTATATGCTGAGATTCCTGGATCTATATCGCAGCTGAACATCAGCAAGAAAATTAAGGGCCTCCATAGGGGTCATATTGTTGATATCAGCAGACAGGATCTCACTTTCCAGAACTGTCTCCGGTGGGAACAGCTCAGGCTCGGCAGGCTTCATATTCAGAGACAGATCTTTACCGCAGTCTGCCCTCTCGAAAGTCTCCATAAGCTCTTTTGCCCTGAGTATTATCTCAAATGGGATTCCTGCCAGCTCAGCCACATGAATACCGTAAGATCTGCTGGCTGAGCCGGAGACGATTTTTTTCAGAAAAACCAGTTTCCCGTGATCCTCAGCGGCATTCATGGACATATTGACAATATCAGGATTCTCCATTCTGGTAAGCTCATGATAATGGGTGGCAAAAATAGTCTTGGCTCTGAGTTTGCCGGTAAGGAACTCACATATACTCCATGCAATAGCCAAACCGTCGTTGGTACCGGTTCCACGTCCCACCTCATCCATGATGATAAGGCTGTTGTCTGTGGCGCACCTCAGAATATTGGCAGTCTCTGACATCTCCACAAGGAATGTGGACTCACCTCTGGCCAGATTGTCTGATGCCCCAACCCTGCAGAATATCTTGTCCACCACCCCTATCTCAGCCTCTGATGCAGGGACAAAGGAACCAGCCTGAGCCATAAGCACGATAATTGCATTCTGACGCAGGAAAGTCGATTTGCCTGCCATATTAGGACCGGTAAGGAGAATCAAATTATTGGAACCGCTTTTCAGAGAAAAATCATTGGAAATAAAATCACCCGGCGGAAGGTTTGCCTCCACCACAGGATGCCGGCCATCTTTTATTACAATGGAGTTCTTATCAGTCATCACTGGCTTGACATATCCGTTGCTGGTGGCAACATCTGCAAAAGATTGGAGACAGTCGATCTGGGACACATGATCTGCCAGATCTATCATGAACTTGATCTCTCCCTTCAGCTTGTCTCTTATCTCAATGAAAAGCTTTCTCTCCAGTGTGATTATTTTATCATAAGCGCTGTTCAGCTCGGTCTCCAGCTCAGTCAGCCTCTCTGTGGTGAACCTCTCGCTGTTAAGTGTGGACTGCTTTCTGATATAATGAGAAGGCACCTGCTTCAGATAAGATTTGGTCACTTCCAGGAAATATCCTATGATCTTGTTGTAGCGCAATCTGAGATTAGGGATATTGCATCTGGAACGCTCTTCTTCCATATATGCATCCAGTATGGACTGGCTGTTGTCACGCAGATTCCGCAGGTGATCCAGCTCAGCATTGTATCCGGCCCTGATCATCCCTCCTTCATTGATGACCACAGGAGGTTCCTCCCCTATGGCTCTGTCCAGAAAATCATGAATTGCATCAATATGAGCTTTATTGTCACTGTTAAAAAAGCCCAGCAAGCCTCCATTCTCAGAAGAACCAAGCAGTTCTATCATCTGGCTGCAGCCTGCCAGAGAATCACGAAGTCCCTGCATATCCCTGGCATGTGCCTTGTCCATGGCGATCTTGGCACACAACCGTTCCATATCCAGCACAGAAGAAAGCACAGAACGGAGCGCAGACAGCAGTATCTGGTTATGATAGAACATATCCACAATATCATGCCTGCACCGTATGTCATCCAGAGATACCAGAGGAGCTGTAAGAAACCGTTTCATACACCGGCTGCCCGAAGCAGTCCTGGTATGATCCAGCACATCAATAAGAGAATATTTTGAGGAACCATCCTGTATATTCTTCAGCACCTCAAGATTCCGCAGTGAGGATTCATCCAGATACATGAAACTGTCATAATTCAGCTTGTTTATTCCTGTGATATGCGGCAGAAGAGATTTTGAAGTATCATGTATATACTGCAGGATGACACCGGCAGCAAGCAGCTCAGGATCAGAATCCTCCATACCGAAAGCCTTCAGGCTCATGACATTGAACTGCCGCTTGACAGCTTCCACAGAAGAAGCCATATCAAACTGCCAGTCAGGAAATCTGTTTATTATAACTTTCTTATAATTGTCCAGCACGGATGAGATGACAGGATCTTCTGTATAAAGAGAATCCTGGATCAATATCTCTCCCGGAGACAGACGGAACAGCTCTTTCTTCAGAAAATCACGCTTATCAGCATCACTGAAATGTGTGGCAGAAAACTCTCCTGTGGAAAGATCAATATAAGCCATAGAAAACAGATCTTCAGTCTTTCCTATGGCAAAAAGATAATTGTTGCTGTTCTTCTCCAGATAATCTTCATCAATGGCAGTACCGGGGCTGATTATCTCAGTGACCTCACGCTCCATGGGTTTGCCACCCTTCAGCACAGCACCCATCTGCTCACAGATGGCAACTTTCTTACCAGCCTTCAGCAGTTTGCTTATATAGGCAGAGGCCGCATGATAAGGAATACCGCACATTGGAAGAGATGCCCTTTTAGTCAGCACCAGCCCCAGAATCGCACTGGCCTCCCTGGCATCTGACTCAAACATCTCATAGAAATCGCCCATCCTGAAAAACAGGATGGAATCCATATTCTGACTTTTTATCCGCCTGTACTGTCTGACAGCAGGTGTATCATTTTCCATTATTTCCTAAGCCTGCTGCGTACCAGATCTGTGATATCAACACTCTGACTCCACCAGACTATATCCTTATCATTGGAATCAAAGATAATGGAATATCCCTCGCTCTCAGCAATATACTGGATCTCTGAAAGCACTTTCGACACCTGGGAAGTAAGATTTCCAGCCTGAGCTTTCTTGGAAGCCAGCACCTGATCCTTATATGCCTCATATTCCACCAGATATTTCTTTCTGGTATCGATCTGCTCCTGCACTTTCTTCAGAGCCTTCTCGTCACCGCTGCCAGCCAGGATCCTGTCCTTCTGCTTCACCAGCTTGTTTATCTCCTGATTGACTGAATCGACCTTGGCCGCATAATCAGCATTGAACTGGCTGACATCATCCATAGCCTTGCTTCCAGGCATGAACTCCTGCATCAGCTTGGAATAGTTTATAACACCTATCTTTGGAATCTGCTGTGCAAACAATCCTGCACACATTGAAAAAAGCATGATCAATGACAGAAAAAATATCTTTTTCATAGTATCTCCCGGCAATATTTATCAATAATAACTTTCGTTGAATCCTATCACAAAATCCAGCTTCATTGAATTCTTGAAAAGTGTTCCCTCTTCCCAGTCCACAGATCCGTTGTCTCTGTATCTGTAACGCTTGACAAAATAGAATCCGATAGGAAGTCCAGGAATGGTCAGTCTGAAACCACCACCCAGAGACCAGTAGAAATCCTGCTTGGTCATATCCTTGAACAGGTTATAATCACCCCAGATACCTGTGGCACTCCAGAAAAAATCCCACCAGATGTATTTCTCAAAAATAGGAATCCTGAGCTCGACCCAGCTGTCCCACATGACTTTTCCATCATAAACTCTGTCCCATCCTCTGGCCATTGTGAGACCGTCAATATACAGCATCTCATCTGTAGTGACTTTCAGATCGCCGTCAAACTGCTTCAGGATAAAGGAAATAGATGAGTTCAGGGCAAGGATCATCTTGAGTCTGGCCTCACCGCCCAGCGGTATGGAGAAAAGCTGCTGGAAGATCTGTCCCTTAGTCGTGGTTCCGATATACTGACGGTCAGAAGGGAGGATACCACCAGTATAGGTTATCGTTTCCTTGAGGTAGAATCCTTTGGTAGGGTTATATACGATATCTCTTGTATCCCAGGAAACAGTAGTCCACAACTGGTTGGTAGTCATCCAGTTCTGGAAGTTCTCCCTGACTGTCTCGTTATAAGGACGGTAAATATTGTCATTATAATCCACATAAGTACGTATGAAGTTATATCCTCCGCTGAGTCCCACACGACCTACAGGCAGATGCCATACATATCCCAGGCTCAGACCAAGTCCTATATGCCATGACTCATATTCCATGAGATAGGCTGACGGAATACCGATTCCATGTTTTACCGCATACTCATAATCAGTTATGGCATCATCATCTGTAGAAGGCTCACCTGAGTGGCGGTCGACCATGTGTCCGTCATAAGGGTCTGGAACCTCACCATGCTTATAATCATCTCCCTCAAATACAGGGTTCAGGATATCCTGGGCAACATGTGCTGTTGTCTCATGTGATACAGACAATGTGACAGTTCCGGAAAGGCGCTTGTTGGCCAGCCACCGCTCAGTGAAAGATGCGGTCAGGCTCTGGACATCGGTGGAAAGCTCTGTACCCACACTGAATTCCTGGCCATTGCCCAGAAAGTTTCTGTCTGTCCATTTTACGAATGCACTGACAGGAATATCTCCGGCATCCGCAGAGAAAGTGAGACCGAACTGAATATCAGTGGTCTTTCCCTCCTCAACATTTATGATCAGATCCATAAGTCCGTTCTCAGAACCTGCCGGAGTCTCAGGATATATAGCTGAGAAATACTGAAGGTTGTA
Organism: Spirochaetia bacterium; assembly: GCA_024402405.1. Classification (GTDB taxonomy): domain Bacteria; phylum Spirochaetota; class Spirochaetia; order CADAEX01; family CADAEX01; genus CADAEX01. The sequence continues at coordinate 16,549 of JAKSTW010000022.1, forward strand.
CAGGTTCTGCATACCCTCCATGATCTTTTTCTTGCTGAATACATCACCAACTCCGATAGGAAGCTCACGGAGAATGACCTTATCCTTGGTCTTCTCATTTCCGCGCACCACCAGATTTTCTATATGTGCTCTGCCTGATTCCACGATGTTGACAGAATAAGCTACCTTCTTTTCCTCATAGTTTATTATTTCCTGCTGGCTTATGGAGTTATATATATAACCATCATCGAAATAAAGGTCAGAGATACGTACAAAGTCAGCCTGCATCCTGATCTTGTTCAGTATATCCCCCTCACGGCATCTGATAAGCTTCATCAGCTCAGCGTCATCATGGATGATGTTTCCGGAGAAGCTGATGCCGGCATATGTGTACTGGTCACCCTCTTCAATGTAATATGTCAGCATGAGACCGGTCTTTTCAGGATCGTCAAGGGCTATCACCTCATTGGTCACATTAGTCACCTTTGCCTGTATATAACCTTTCTCAGCATAGAAATTCTCTATTTTCTCAATATCCTCCTCGATCTGGGATTCCTGATACAATCCCTTGGAGAATATCGACTGCTTCTTGGTCTCCAGAGTCCTTTTCAGAGCTGTCTTGGAGACTGTGTTATTTCCTACAAAGTTGATCTCACGGATACGCATCTGCTTGCCCTCATCAATTCTGAAGACAACAGACACGGTATTATCATCAGCCCGCTCTCCGATCTCACCGGATACAGTGACATCCGAGAAACCCTTGTCAATATAAAGAGACCGCAGACGTTCCTCTTCCATCTTGACCTTGACACCAGTGACGATATCACCTGGCTTCAGCATGATCTCATCCATGATCGTAGCACGGCGGATATTCTTGTTTCCGGAGAGACGCACTTTGGAAAGTGAAGGATACTCCACCATATCGAATCTGATGATGACCGTATTGGCAGGATCATACTTGGAGATATCATCACGTCCGGGAAAAGCTGACGGAGACATATCCTCAAAATAATCCAGTGCAAACAGTTTGTTCTGGAGCTCAAAGAAAACATCATCACTGAAGATCTTGCCTTTATAATGTTCAGTGATTCCCTCCAGTTCGGATTCAGAGATCATATAAAGACCTGTGAATTCGATATCCTCGATCTTCTTGCCATCATACCAGCTGTCCTCAGCACATATACCTGATATGGCAAACAGCATAAAAATTATTGTTATAAGACCAAAACGTCTGAAATTCATCAACAGCTCCTATCAAAATGTAAACCGCCAGGAAAGCCCGATGGTAGTGTCCAGCAGGGAATCCGTCAGATTACCGAATTTAGGGAATAATCCCACATTTAATATAAACAGAGGAGTATTTGCCTCCAAATTAATCTCTGATTCAAGATACATCGTATTAAAGAAGTTAGGCATATCATAATCATAATATTCAAAAGTGTCAAAATCCCATTTAGAAAATCTTAATGTAGCATCAAGGAAAAAATTCTTTCCGAAATACTTACCCACAAAAATATCTATATTATTAAAATAAGTATTAGAAGAAATCTGCTTCATGTCAACATTACTTTTCTGTTCATTTCGCCTATCGTTGAAAATTTTATCAGAAAGCTGGGCACGGATGGAGAACAGATCCAGATGGAGGAAATCTTTGGCCGTCCGCTCCAGAGGTCTGAAAAGTCCTATGAGCTGGGTTCCGTATGAACCGGCATTGGCAAGAGTGGACATGGTATTGCGGTCATCATCGGCAACCTGACCGCCCACCAGAGCATTCCCGAGAATCTCATAAAGCTCTGTCTGAGAGAGAGCCGGAACAGACTCTATCCTAGGGAGGAAATGTGACAGCGGAGTATCATCTATAAGGAAAAACAGCTTGACTTTCTCATTGTCCCTGGTGAGAGTTCTCATCTCGGCATTTATTGTGACGATAGGATCGAACTTATCCTGATTCTCATTGAATATTATATAACCTTCCTTTATGAAGAAATTATTGCTGAAATAGAAGATATCGCCACCTTTGAAATTGACCTGACCGTCAAAGCTGAACATCTGGCTGTTGGTATCAAACTGGATATGCACCTGCTGGTTCCTGGCTGCTGTGGCCCGGAGGACAGGAAGTTTCTGGGTAGGCCAGAAGAACTCCACACCGTCACCGCTCCGGAGATTCACATCGATCATATAATCTGAGTAATCATGGACAGGCTCCGTTTCCTCACTTTTGCCTATATTGCAGATACAGTCATTCACCAGCAGATCACCGTCGATCCATATAGTTTTTCCGGCCCATGTGATATCCATAGTTCCGGATACATAACCGTCCACATCAATGCCATAGAATGTATCATCTATTCTGACACCCTTCTTATTATCGCCGAAAACACCCAGATTCACAGCCAGATAGTCCAGTCCCCAGTGTTCCAGCACAAAGTGGACCTTTACATATCCGGTGGAATTGGCCAGCGGCAGGATCCCGGGCTCAGAGGTTATATCCTTGCCCTGGAAATAAAACACGCTGTCAAACGGTCCCAGAATATCAGGAACGCATGTGACGTGGGAATATACATTCTCAGCATATATGGTACCCCAGATATCAGGATTGTCCACAGCTCCGGTAAACCTGAGAATACCGTGACCAGTACCTGACAGCGGTCTGTAGATCATAGGTCCCATCACCTGTCCCACAGCTCCGAAATCCACAAAGATATCCTGCATCAGCGCATCAACAGTACCATCTTTCAGAGTTCCTGTCATATTACCCTCAACGAACAGAGGTGCATGTAATCCAACACTGAATTTTCCATCAGAGGAATACTGCCCCACAATGGAATTCTCAAAGGGACCGCCACATACCCTGAATGTATCTCCATCATTGTCATAATCGAAGCTCCAGCTATCATACCCCATCAAGATCGGGAACTCAGAAGAAAGTTTCAAATTTCCTCTGTTCTTCTTCACAGCCGGATTGAATATCCATCCGCCAGTCTCCATCATGGTTCCTGACAGCGACAGCTGACCTTCTGAGCCATAAGGAAGATCCGGAGTATAGAACATAAGATCGCCATCCAGCTTATATTCAGATCTGTTCCAGTCGATATCTCCTGAACCTCCCAGTATATCAATTTTGCCGGCCCGGCCATGGAGCGTATGCAGAACAGTTCTGTCTCTGGTTATCTCAAAGGATGATGTCACATCAAGAGGATCCCGCCTCCAGGTACCGTCAGACACAACGATCTGACCCGCGATCTCCGGCATTTCAAGAGAACCGGTTATTTCGGCATTCACAGACATATTACCTGTAACATCAGTATGGATAAAACGCTCTATCCTTGAATTTCTCACAGATATGTCCATATCCAGCTGCTCTCCGTCAACACTTATGTACGCCAGGTAATCCTCTTCGTTCCTGTTTCCGGCACCGCGGAACCAGCCCTTACAGTCATCCATACCGTAGAAACGCATCTCACCTGATCCGCTGACTTCAGAATAAATATCAGAGAGAGTCCACATCGGTATCGTCATCTTATAATCATCCAGACGCCCATTGAAAGAAATGAAATTATTCCGCCCCTTAAGGAATCCGAGATTTGATATGGAAAAATTATTGAACTCCACAGAATGGCTGCCATTGCGGCCGAAGGAACCTGCAATATTCAGCCTGGAAATGCAGTTCCTGCCGGTAGGAACAGGGAAATGGAATGCACTGAGACTGAAAACCCTGTCAGCGGCACCGAACTCAGCCAGCAGCGAGAAATCATGGCTTCCGCTGATCATCAGGTTGGTATTCCTGTTGTAATAACCGTCAAAATAATAATCATTTCCATTCACTTTCATAAATGATTCTATGGTCACATGATGACGCAGAACATCAGACAGGTTCAGGAGTCCGGTGCCCTCAAGATATCTGAACTTGAAGCCAATGTCAGAAACAGATATATGATCAGTAGCAGATGTAACGGAAAATCTGAGAAAATCATCAGGAGCAGTCCTGTCCCTTATAATAAGATCACGCCCGTCCATATAAAACCGCTCAAAATCATATACAAAATAAACATCAGAATCTATGTAATAATTATTGCTGAACCGGCTGTTTCCTGTAAGTACGGATTCAATATGTCTCAGGTCGAAATCATGGAGCCTGATATTTCCGGAGAGTTTCTCCTCATCCGATGCAAATTCTGACAGCCGCAGATCAATGTCCGCAATAATATCTCTGGCATCTTCAGGACGGTAAATACAGAAATCAGCCGCATTGTTCATCCGGTCCAGTACGATAGAGCTGCTTCCCAGGTTATGGGAGTTGATGACAAAGGCAGGAGATCTGAGTGTCATACCAAGCCCGTTGCCGTTTCTGGCAATATTGTATTTTGCATTCAGCACCAGACCATCAGCCAATATGGCATCAGTAAGCTCAAGATTTCCCTCAGCCAGCATACTGTCCAGGAAGATCTGACCGCTGAATTCAGCAGTGCCTCTGTCAGTGTCAGCTTTCAGACCTGAAACAGAAACCACACTGTCCTCTCCTGTAAAATGAACAGCACAGGACGGGATCATACTAAGGACTGTCTGAGCAAAAGACATCTGAATATCGCCTGAATAAATAAACGGATCACCATCATTTCCCAGATGATGAAGGAAAGTGAAATTGCCTGTCATGGAAGACGGAAGGAACTTATTATACCGTGCAAACTTTCCGTTCAGGATCATAGTATCCAGCAGCCTGAAATTCTCAAACATAGTTCTGAAACATACAGTACCGCCCTTTCTGTCCCAGTACACGGAATAATCGTCAGGGATCCTGTCACCTGTCTTGATAAGTGATATTTTCTCAGAATCAAACTCCACATGATAGTTCTGCTTCTTTATCTTGGCAAAATCAGAATTAAAGTCAGATATGGACAGTTCTGCGAAACCTGCGCCATTTTTCCATACCCGTGAGTCAAAAGAGGTCTTGGCATTGAAAAAATCCATTACAGGCGTATTCAGCGCCGTGGCGGAAACATTGGCTTTTCCTGTAACTGCAAAAGAATTTCTCTCTGCAGCGACATTGGCAAAGAGCTTGTTGAATCTGAAACTGCCCCTGCTGGAAATCAGATCACCGGATATATTATTTCCCTTGAAAACAAAATGTCTGATATTTCTCGGACCGAAAGGCTCTGAATCCTTTCCGTCATCAGCCCCGGCAGCCATAGCGATCAGGGAATCAAGCTCTTCCTGGCTGGAAATGCTGAGAATGACATTGTCCACATCAACGGCAGAGAGAATGGTCTCATGCATGAATATATACCTGAGCAGATTGAATGAGACCCTGAGCCTGCCGCACTGCACAAGCCTTCTGCCGGTATCATCAGAAACCACAATATCATGAATGGTTATGGAATTAAGGAAGAAAGGCTCTATCCTCTCATAGCTGACATTACGATGCAGTCTGGACTCAATGCACTCCATGGCTGATGTCTTGATCCTGCCGTTAAGGTCAGTGACCAGCGTGTACGAGACAGCAGATACAACTACGGCAGCAGCAACAGCTATTATGAGAAAAAGTAAATGTTTAAGCCTCTCAGAAAATTTACGCAAATTAACCCTATTATCCAATCTATAATTATTAACTATTTTTCATTTTTTATATATAGTTTTTCTTATAAAATTTTGTTATTCGGGAAAAAATATGAAAGATATAAAAAACGATCAGATACTGAAGAATTTTATTGTTCTTGAGGGACTGGATGGGTGCGGAACGACCACACAGACCAAGCTTCTGTACGACAGGATGCAGAAAGAGAAAATCCCATGTGCCAGCACATGGGAGCCGACAGGAGGCAGCATAGGCCTATTCATACGGAAGATATTGGAGAAGAAGCAGAGCGTGGAGCCATTCACCCTGGCACTGCTCTTCTCTGCTGACAGAAACGAGCATATATACGGCAGGAACGGCATAGCAGAACAGACACAGACCGGAAAGAAAGTGATATGCGACAGATACCTGTTCTCCAGTCTGGCATACCAGTCCATGTTCATGGATTTTGAAACAGTGGCACAGCTGAACAGTTTTTATCCTCTGCCAGAGTACCTTTTCTACATAGACCTGAAACCGGAAGAATGTCAGAAAAGGATGGCCAACCGCAGCTCAGTGGAACTTTTCGAGAAGCTGGAACTGCAGAAAAAGACTTATGCAAACTATCAGAAAGCCCTGGAAATGTTCAGGGACTCAGAGATGAAGACTGTCATCCTGGACGGCAGGCTCTCCATCCAGGAGATCCACAGCCAGATCTGGGAAATCCTGGGCAGATAAAGGCATAAAAAAACCCGCCGGCAAGTCAGCAGGCGGGCTCTTATCAGAATAGATCAGAGATCATGCGAAGAAAAGCTTGGAAAGTGTCATAGGGTCGATATATTTACCGTCCTTGTAAACACGCATATTTCCGGAAGCGATCTCATCGATCAGCATTACGCTGCCATCCTTGTCATATCCGAACTCGAATTTGATGTCGTAGAGCTCCAGACCTCTCTCCTTCATTGCATCTGCAACGATGGCTGTGATCTTC
>JAKSTW010000023.1 GCA_024402405.1 Spirochaetia bacterium
TAATATGCTGAAATACAAATGATGGACACTTCCTGTCATAAACATCCTGTAACCATCGAACCTGATCAGCCTTGACAGATGAATAATGAATTTCTCCATCATCAGTTTGAACATAATCTCCTGAATCCAACAGATAAAGGTTAAAAATAACTTCTGACATATCGGATGAGAAAACAGGAAGAACATGATTACCACATCCTGAAATTTCAGGAAAAGGATCAGCAGCCAGACAGTATTCACCGCCATATTTCTGATACAATGTCAAAATTTTCTCATTAATCATGCCAGATTCAGAATCGTGATTTCCGAATGTCAGAGCAAAATATGTTCCGGACGATCTGAAAAGTTCACATAATTCATGAATTTCCATTTCCGATGTTTCCAGTGTGCCTGTACATAAATCGCCACCCAGAATTACTAATTCAGGTCTGATATATGCCAAGGTCTCTGTAATAAAATCCTGGACTTTCGTATTCAAAGAATTTTTTGTATGCAGATCTGTTATATGAGCAATAACAAATCTGCCATTTTCCTCGAAGTGAAGTTCCCGGCAATAGATCTCAGAAACAAAAGATACAAAAATCAATAAAAAAATAATGCTTCTTTTAAGCAATGCAATTCCCCCGCCTTTGTCAAATATTACAATACTTTAGTATTTTTATTAAGTCAAGGAATTTTTATATGCTGGTTCAGTGCTATTTTACAGGAGCAAAAATGCTTAACAGGCAGATAAAACTTTTAAGACAGAAAAAAGGTATAAGTCAGGTAGAACTGGCATCCAGACTTGGTGTGACCAAACAGAGTATTTCAAATTGGGAAAATGACAATATATTGCCATCCATAGAGATGCTTGTAAAACTGGCAGAATATTTCAATGTCTCAACAGATTTTCTTTTAGGATTATCCACAGAACATAACCTGAAAACTGATGGGCTGACTGAGATCCAGATCGCTCACCTACAGTCAATAATCAATGATTTTCTGGAAATAAATAATCTGCCTTAAATTTTAATGTAGAGTTTTTTCCGTATATCTATTATAATATTTCAAATAACTTTAAAAACAGGAGAAAGAAATGGTTTATTCGGCAGAAGTGGAACATATGTGTCCATTGGCAAAAGCCGCTTATCATGGACCTGCACCTATTCCTGAAGAAGGAAAATGGGTTCAGGTAAAAGAGATAAAAGATATTTCAGGTTTCACCCACGGAATCGGCTGGTGTGCGCCTCAGCAGGGAGCATGCAAGCTCACATTGAATGTCAAGGACGGAATCATCCAGGAAGCATTGGTGGAGACTATCGGATGCTCAGGAATGACACATTCTGCAGCCATGGCCAGTGAGATCCTCATCGGCAAGACATTGCTTGAGGCACTGAACACTGACCTGGTGTGCGACGCCATCAACACAGCCATGAGGGAACTTTTCCTCCAGATCGTATACGGAAGATCACAGTCAGCCTTCTCTGAAGGCGGACTGGTGGTGGGAGCATCACTGGAAGACCTGGGCAAAGGTCTCAGAAGCCAGGTTGGAACAATGTTCGCCACATGCAAGACAGGCCCAAGATACCTGGAAATGGCTGAGGGATATGTTGAGAAAGTGGCAGTGGACAAAGATGGCGCCATCATCGGATACAAATTCATCAACTTCGGAAAAATGATGGATTTCATCAAGAAAGGTGACACACCTGAGAAAGCCATGGAAAAGGCAAGAGGCCAGTACGGACGCACAACTCCTGAGGCAGGAGCTGTAAAACTCATTGACCCTAGAAAAGAGTGAGGAGGATACAATGGCATTGTTTGAAAGTTATGAACGCCGCGAGGCTCAGATCCTCCAGCTTCTGAAAAAATATGGAATCTCTTCCATCGAAGAGACAAAAAAGATCTGCGAAGAAAAAGGTGTGGACGTCTACAAGATCGTTGAGGGTATCCAGCCTATCTGCTTTGAGAATGCAAAATGGGCATATACCGTAGGTGCTGCCATCGCCATCAGAAAAGGTGACAAGACAGCATACGATGTAGCCAAATCACTGGGTGAGGGACTCCAGTCATTCTGTATTCCGGGATCAGTCGCAGATGACAGAAAAGTCGGCATGGGTCACGGAAATCTGGCTGCCATGCTTCTTTCTGACGAGACAAAATGTTTCGCATTCCTGGCTGGTCATGAATCTTTCGCAGCAGCAGAAGGTGCCATCGGAATCGCCAAGAGTGCCAACAGAGCCAGGAAGACCCCTCTCCGTGTCATCCTGAACGGTCTGGGAAAAGATGCGGCACAGATCATCAGCAGAATCAACGGTTTCACCTATGTGCAGACAAAGTTTGACTATTTCACAGGAAAACTTGAGGTGATCAGAGAGATCAGATATTCAGACGGCGAAAGAGCTGCAGTAAAATGCTATGGAGCAGATGATGTAAGAGAGGGAGTTGCCATCATGCACAAAGAAGGCGTGGATATCTCCATCACAGGAAACTCCACAAACCCTACCCGCTTCCAGCATCCGGTTGCAGGAACATACAAGAAGGAATGCATTGAGCAGGGCAAAAAATACTTCTCAGTGGCATCCGGCGGCGGTACAGGAAGAACACTCCATCCGGACAACATGGCTGCAGGTCCGGCTTCCTATGGTATGACAGACACAATGGGAAGAATGCACTCTGACGCACAGTTCGCAGGTTCCAGTTCAGTCCCGGCACATGTTGAGATGATGGGACTCATCGGCATGGGAAACAACCCTATGGTAGGTGCATCAGTGGCAGTTGCTGTAGCAGTGGCAGAAGCCATCAACAGATAAAATCATTTCTCAAGCATAATAAAAAGGCTCCCATCCGGGAGCCTTTTTATTATGCTTATGCAGCATTTCCATTGGGATGATCACTTCCATTAGGATGGTCATTGCCGTTGTCATTCATGTCGATTATCCACAGCAGATGTCTTATGACCTGAGGCAGAAGTTCCCGCAGCAGCCTGGTGTTGCCAGAGTCTGTGCTCATCATGAAGTCGCTCATATTCGGCGGGATAATGCCGAAGATATCCTGCACTTCTTCCTGTGAATACTGACGGTGGTGCAGTTTAGGGTGTCTTCTGGCAAGCAGTTCATCAGGATAGAACCGGCACGGCTTCCATACCCGGCTGCCATCCTTTGCCTTCACGCTGCTGGCACCGAAAAGGCGGCATATAAAGGCTCTCCCTCCGTAAATAGTGCAATGGTAATCATCATCAGGATCGAAGAAAGGGCATGAACCCTCTGACGGGAATGGGAAACTTCCCTCCATCACATTGTATGCAGTCACCGGCTGATTCTCCAGCAGCCAGGCTCCCATGTACAGTGCCTCAGCCTTCATCAAGTCAGGCTCAAAATGCATACAGCAGCTTCCGCATCCCGGAGGGCAAAGAAATTCTGATTTCTCATACCACACCTTCTGGGCACACTCTATCTGCTCATAATATTTCTCGATATCCACAAGAATATCGTACTCGGAAGTTCCTTCCAGCTTATCTAAAATGCTCTGTATCTTTGACATCTTTCTTTTCCAGAGTGGATATTACTACCACAGGATATTCTTATGCAATAGAAAACTTTAATTTATAAGCAGCTGCTGCAAGTCTATAAATATAAATGTAGATAGGAGTCAAACATGGCATTAATCACATTATCAAGAGAAGAAGGAAGCAACAGCAGGCAAGTCGGTCTGGCACTTACAGAAAAATTAGGCTGCGAATTTATAAGCGGAAAAACGATCAATAATGAATTTCTGGAAGACTATGGGATCAAAAAAAAACAGATAGAGAAATTCGATGAGAAAAACCAGGCATAATGGCAAATTTCAGTAATTCATATGAAAATATAACAATAAATTCAAGCTCTATATCTTCGAGAAACTTCTGAAAAATCCAAACTGCATAATTATGGGACGCAGCGGAACATTTTTTCTGAAGGATGTTCCTGGACTTCTCAGACTCAGAACTGTAGGTTCTGAAGATATCAAAGTCAAGCGTGTGATGGACAGATATAAGGTTGACGAACATTCAGCAAAGAAAATGGTGGCACATAAAGAGTATGAGAGAGCAGAACATGCAAAATTCTTATACAACGAGGTATGGGGAAAGCCAAGTAACTATGACCTGACATTAAATACTGACAAACTTTCTGTGGATGCCATCTGTTTCATGGTAAAAAGTCTGGTTGCAGAGTTTGACAAGGATAACTGCAGGGCTGCACAGGAGAAAAAGCTCAAAGAGCTTTATCTGGCACAGAAAGCCATCAACACAATACTTTATGAAAAAAATATACCTATTGATTTCTTTGAGGTCAAAATCATCGGGGACAAAGCAGTACTCAATGGTTCCGTAAAAACTGCTGATGATATTGACATTGCAGCAGAGACAGTGAAAGAAATCACAGGTGTAAAAGAGATCGAGAACGATCTTTCTCCTGAAAACTTCAAAATGTCATACGATATGGGAATGGAATTCTTCAACAAATAAAATTTCTTTTCACAATCCTTTATATCCCCCAGCTTCATAGGAAGTCTCTGGGGGATATTTTTTTGTGCTCAGCGACATGGTCGTATCTGCAGTTCTGTATTCTGTATGCAGGTACTCTCTCCTTTCGGTACCCAATGGGAAACTCCGGAACACACATCAACGCCATCTTTTCTGATATGATATACGATCTCATCATGAGAAGCACCTTCAGAAACAGTGCATACCAGCAGATCATCCAGAAAACATTCTTTCTGAAATCTGACAGACATCCTGCTGATCCTGAACTTCCGGCGGAAATCAGCCGGCAGAGTTTTTGCCGCAATATTCAGATAACTCTTGTGATTTGCATGTCCGTTGAAGTCTATATCGTCTGAATTTATCCTGTAAGATGCCTCGCTGACAGTTTTCCTGGACTCAGGAAATTCCATCCGGTGATGCTTACCCATAACCAGCTCATCTACCACACCGACCTTATCAGCCACAGACGATACCGGAACAGGACGTCTGGTATTCGCATCCAGCAGAAACCAGCATCCGACACCTCTGACAAAAGGCTTTTCATTGTGATATATGACAAAATCCGTATAAATCCTCAGCCCGGAGACCTCACTGAGCCAGACCTCCACCCTTATGTCATCAGACCAGAATGGAAGTTCATCCATAAATCCTATGTCCAGATCAGCAATTATCCAGATTATATTTTTCCTTATCATATCAAAGGAAGCCAGATACTCACTGGCCATAAATCTGGAGAAGCAATCCTGAAAGAACATGACTGCAGAAATAGGCCGAAGTCTGTAATCCGCATCCATCTCACTGTCTGTAATAGGATAAATCTTAGAATATTTTTTCATCGCTGTTTTTTGCTTAAATATATTAAAATAATCAAATTGTTTCAAACTAATTAATATGCTACCATATTTTTATGAAAAATTTTGATAAAAACTGTCTTATAGATCTTCATCTTCATCTGGATGGATCAATTTCTATAGAATCAGCCAGAGTTCTGGCAAAAATGGCAAAAGTTGATATACCGGCATCTGACCGGGAGCTGAAAACCCTGATGAGTGCACCTGCTGACTGCAGGAATCTCAATGAGTATCTGAGATGCTTCGACTTTCCGCTGCTGCTGCTGCAGACACGGGAGACCATAAGCGAATCGGTATTCAGGCTGCTGGAAGAACTGAAAGCCCAGGGATATATATACGCCGAGATACGTTTTGCCCCTCAGCTGCACCTGCAGCATGGACTGTCCCAGGACGATGTGGTCAGAGCTGCTATCAGCGGACTGAAACGCTCCAGTCTGAAATCACAGCTCATCCTGTGCTGCATGGCTCATGACACAGAGGAAAAATACAATATGGACACTGTGAACACTGCGGCAAAATATATTGGAGACGGTGTGGCTGCTGTAGATATGGCGGGAGCAGAGGCATTGTTCCCGCTGAAAATACATACAAGAGTGCTGAGACATGCAGCCTCCCTGAATATTCCATTTACACTTCATGCAGGTGAAGCTTTGGGACCTGAGAACATAAAGACTGCACTGGAACTGGGAGCCAGAAGAATAGGCCATGGGGTAAGAGCACAGGAAGATCCGGCTCTGGTGAAATATCTGGCAGACCACCATATTCCACTGGAAATGTGTCCGACCAGCAACCTGCAGACCAAGGCTGTGGACAGGATAGAAAATTATCCATTGAAAAAATATCTTGAGGCCGGAATTCCGGTGACTGTAAATACCGATAACTTGGCAGTCTCTGATACGACCCTGCGGAATGAATTGAACCTGCTGATAAATACTTTCGGATTTGATGACAGCACTGTGAAGCAACTGCTGAAAAATTCTGCCGGAGCAAGCTTCCTCACCCCGGCAGAAAAACAAGAATTATGTAATATTATAGAATCAGAATTCTAGGAATCAGAACCTGCTGTCGATGTACTGGACTCCGTTTCTCAGAAGTTTCAGACCGGCAGCTTCTTTGATTTCCTTTCTTCTCCACATCGGATGGTTCTCCGGCACCAGAAATGCCTCAGGATGAGGCATCAGTCCCAAGATTCTTCCTGTGGTATCTGTGATTCCGGCAATATCATGTTCAGAGCCATTAGGATTTCTGTCGTTATAGATCACGGCATTAAGGTTCAGATCCTCGATCTTCTTCAATGTGGCAGCATCCTTTGTGATGAATCTTCCCTCACCATGCCTTATAGGAATATCCATATCATCCAATCCTTCTGTCCATACACATTTGGAAGCAGGATTGAAGCGGACATTCAGCCAGCTGTTCTCAAACACACCTGTATTGTTATGGATAAGTGACACTTCCTGAGTCCACTTGCCGTCAAAATTAGGAAGCACTCCCATCTTGACCAGCACCTGGAATCCATTGCAGATTCCGATGATCAGCTTGCCGTCAGCAATGAATTTATCCAGAACATCCTTCAGATTCTGTTTGAAAAGATGAGCCATGACCAGTCCGGATCCCAGATGGTCACCGAATGAGAATCCGCCCGGGAATCCCAGAATATGATATTCATCCAGAATCTCAGGCTTTTCGATCATATCATTTATATGAATTCTCTCAGCCTTCTCTGCCCCTGCAGCAATAAAAGCCTGCTTCAGCTCATTGTCGGCATTTATGCCATATCCTGTCAAAATCGCAACTTTAGCCATTATATTTCCCTCTTCCATGCAGAAATCACATCTGCAAGACCGATCTTTATCAATTCTTTATCGCCTTTTCTGAAAATTATCTCATCACCTGAATTTGTCTCACCTGCTCTTGCAAATGGAGTTCCAGCCATGATCTTCTCAAACTCAGCGCAGTTCTCTTTCTTCACAGAAACCACGAATCTTGAAGGAGACTCGCAGAACAGTGTCCTGGCATCCTCAAAATCAGCTTTCACACCAGGAAGCTTGCCTGTGTCGATAGTACATCCGCACATTCCGCCCATAGCACTCTCGCATACGCACACAGCCAGACCACCATCTGACATATCGTGGCAGGAAGCAACAATCCCCTTCTCAATTGCACAGGAAAGCTTCTTATACATATCAAATGCAACTTCGGTATCAACCGCAGGAGACTCACCGAGAGAACCTTTAGACAGTTTCTCGTATGTGGAACCACCCATTTTTCCGGTAGTATTTCCAAGAATATAGACCGCATCACCGGCAGCCTTGAAATCAGAAGTCATAGCCTTGCTGACATCTTTTATCATACCCATAAGGGAGATAAGCAGTGTAGGACGTACAGAAACCTTCTTGCCGTTCATGCTGGCATCATTCTTCATGGAGTCCTTTCCTGAAATCAGCGGCAGACCATAATCCAGGCAGATCCTGTTCACACCTTTACAGGTTCTGACCAGCTGTGCCAGCTTGTACTCACCATCAGGGGTCTTCTCAGACTTGACAGGATCAGGCCAGCAGAAGTTATCCAGAACAGATGCAGAGTCAGGATCACCGCCCAGAGCAATATGTGATCTGTATGCCTCATCCACAGCACAGAGTGCCATGTTATATGTATCCCAGTCACCTACTCTAGGGCAGATACCATGAGTAACTGTCACACCCTTGGTACTGTTATACACAGGCTTCAGAACTGCTCCGTCTGACGGTGCATCAGAATTCACACCAACAAAAGGTTTGACCACAGAAACAGCACCTACCTCATGGTCGTACTGGCGAACCAGTGTCTCACGGGAAGATACATTAGGATCAGAAAGGATCTGTTTAAGTGCACACTTCAGGCAGGTATCCTGAAGCTTCACATCAGGCTGTCCTTTTCTCTCCCAGACAGCTTTCAGTTTCATGGAAGGAAGTCCCTTGTGGAGGAAATCCATGGAGAGCAGAGCAGAAAGTCTGCCTCCTCCAAGAATATTCAGATATCCTGAGTCGTTGAACTCACCGACAATTGTGGCCTCGACATCACGTTTCTCAGCCAGCTCAAGGAATGCCTTCAGATTCTTCTCTTCAACGGCAAGGCTCATTCTCTCCTGAGACTCTGATACCAGAATTTCCCATGGAGCCAGTCCCTGATATTTAAGAGGACATTTGTCCAGATCTATCACGATACCGCCTGAATACTCAGCCATTTCACCCAAAGAGGATGAAAGTCCGCCGGCACCGTTATCTGTGATTCCCTTATACAGTCCAAGATCTCTGGCCTCCATAAGAAAATCACTCATTTTCTTCTGAGTTATAGGGTCACCGATCTGAACTGCAGATACAGGAGAAGCCTCATCCAGAACCAGTGATGAGAATGTGGCACCATGGATTCCGTCCTTTCCGATACGGCCTCCCAGCATCACAGCCTTGTCACCAGGATTGATGTGCTTGATCCAAGTGCCCTCACCTTCCATCTCTGCCGGCATGATTCCACCGGTTCCGCAAAATACCAGAGGCTTGCCGGTATAACTGTCATCAAACAGGAATCCACCTGCAACAGTAGGAATACCTGACTGGTTTCCGCCGTCAATGATTCCATGATGCACACCGCTCATTACTGTCTTAGGATGAAGAAGATTTCCAGGAATAGCATCATCAGGAGTATCAGGATCGCCGAAACACAGGAAGTCTGTGTTGAAAAATGGTCTGGCACCTTTTCCTGTTCCGATGATATCTCTGTTCACACCGACGATTCCAGTGATTGCTCCGCCGTAAGGATCCAGTGCTGACGGTGAGTTATGTGTCTCAACTTTGAAACACACCAGATTATCTTTATCAAATTCAACCACACCTGAGTTATCACTGAAAACAGAACGGAGAAAAGGTTTCTTATCCCACAGATCTTTTGTTGTCTTCTTTATATAAGAGGCATACAGGGACTTGATGTTTTCCTTTGTATTTTTTTCTGTATCAGTATATTCAATATCTGCACCGAAGATCTTATGCTTGCAGTGTTCTGACCAAGTCTGACCGATCATTTCCAGCTCTACATCTGTAGCCCTTCCCATACCGGCCGCTTTTCTGGCAGCAATAACCTCAGGATCTGCAAAATATTTCCTTACAGACTGCATTTCCTGAAGATTCAGAGCCAGAAGTCTCTCCTCAGAGAGTTTCATCAGCTGCTGGTCATCCATGGCAGCCAGATCAAATTCTTTGATGGAAACCTCGCTGGCAGCAACCTTATATGGATAGAAGGCAGGAAGTTTCTCTGTCGCCCATTCTTCCCTGGAAATGAACTCAGCCTGCTGCACCAGAGGGTTGAAGAAAGAGGTCAGCATATCAGCCACCTCAGTATCTGAAAGTTCAGGTCCGGCAATAAGATACTGCACCGCTGTCTGCACCATTTCATCGGATGCAAGCTTGCGTCCCAAAGCTGTCTCAATAGCTTTTCTGGATGTGATGGCTGTAGGATTTGTGACACCCGGACGGTATGTCACCTCTGCAATGTATCTCCAGTCCGGAACATAATTGCTGTCAGCCAGAAAATCATCATTATTTGTACGCTGTGCCACAGCATCAGAAAAAAGGAAAGTTGCCAGTTCAGGAGTCATTCCCCTGATATTCTTTGTCAGATAAACATCAGCAATTCCCACATTTGTAATACCAGGATTGACAGAGCTTTGCAACTTGGCCAGTGTCTTTCTGGCTCTTCCGTCAATCGCCGGATCTCTATAGTATACTTCCGTTCTCATTGGTCGCTCCAAAATAGGATTTATTTAGATAAGTATATAATATTTACAGAGATTAATACACATAAAAAGCAAAAAAAAGCCCCCGAAAAACGGGGGCTGATCTCAATCCCTTAAAATCAAGCAGCTTCTTTTGGTTTTACAGGTGGGATATAGTTCTTTGGATTTTTCTTATAGATCCACTGCATTGCTACAATGAAAGCAATACCTGCAAGACCGATAAGGTCCTGGATATGATCTGGTGTGATAAGCAGTACTGCAAATCCACAGATTGCAAATCTTTCGATGAGGAACATCTTTCTTCTGATGAAGCCGGCCATACCGATAGCGAAGCTCAGTGATCCAAGAGCGGCTGTTATGATAACAATGAACAGCTGAGGTGTGAATGGCTGAGTTCCGAGAAGCAGTGATGTGTTGAATACAAAGATGTAAGGAACGATGTATGCAACGGCTGCCAGCCGGACGGCATTAAAGGCTGTAGGCCAGAATGGAGCACCTGCAATTGCAGATGCTGTGTAAGATGTGATAGCTACTGGAGGTGTCAGCTCTGACATAATACCGAAGTAGAAGCAGAACAGGTGGGCTGCCAGTGGCATAACTCCTACAGAGATCATTGTAGGAACTGTCATGATTGTCATCAGGATGTAGTTAGCAACTGTAGGTACACCCATACCGAGAACCAGACACATAGTCATTGTGATAAGCAGTGTGAGGATCATATTACTGTTGGAGAGGTCTGTAAGAACCTTTGTGATGGAAGGTGTAAGACCTGTAAGTGTTGCAGTTCCTTCTACGAAACCTGCGATAGCTGATGGAACAGCTACAACACACAGTGTCTGACCAGCCTGGTCGAAGATTCCGAAGAACTTCTTAACAGTAAGTCTTGTATCCTTTCTGACGAATGACAGTGCAACAGCCAGCAGGAATGAATAGAAACATGATGCCATAGCTGTGTAACCCTTAACCAGCATGTAAACCAGCAGAACTACAGGCAGCAGCAGGAATCCCTTTGTAAGGAGGTCATGTTTCCAGGTCGGATCGATCTCAGACTTCTTAAGTCCCCATGCACCGATCTTATGTGACTCGAAGTGGATCATTGTAAATACAGATACATAATAGAGAAGAGCTGGAAGAGCAGCAGCGACAACGATCTTGACATAGCTGATACCCAGGAACTCTGCCATGATGAATGCAACGGCACCCATTACAGGAGGAGTTACCTGACCACCCATAGATGCGGCAGCCTCTGTAGCTCCGGCAAGTGGAGCAGGAATACCTGTTCTCTTCATAAGAGGAATTGTGATTACACCAGTTGTTGCTACGTTTGAAGTTGAAGAACCGGAAATCATAGCGAACATGGAAGATGCAACAACGGCCATCTTTGCAGGACCACCGACGAAGTGACCTACAAGACCCTTTGCAACCTTAAGAAGAAGTTCTGCAAGACCTGTAGCATGAAGAGCAGCACCAAGGAGCAGGAACAGTGAGATATAGGAAGCAGATACTCCGATAGGTGTACCCCACAGAGCAGCATCAGTAAGTACGAAGTGTCTGATGATCATCGGGAATGTGAAACCAGGGTGCCAGAAAATTCCGCCGCAGACAAAACCGAAACGGCAGTACAGCAGCATGAAGATACCGATACCCATAAGTACGTTTCCGATAGAACGTCTTGTAGCCTCGATTGTACAAACCAGCAGCATAAGACCCATGATCTGGTCAATTGTGTAAACGAAACCAGCTCTCTGGAGGATAAGGTCTGTGTTGATTGCCATATAGATACAACCTACAGCACCGGCCAGCATGAACAGGTAGTCATACCACATAGGTCTGTTCTCTGATGCCAGATTTTCCTTGATTCTCTGTTTGAGAGTAAGTTTTCTTGCAACAAACATTATAGCGGCAATGACAACTATGATCGCAGCCTCAACGCCGAAATTATGATGATTATTCCAAACCTTAGAAATAAGTGGAATAGCGATTAAACCATAAAGGATAATACCAAGATAAACATATGGTAATACAGGTTCCTTGTTAGGTCCCTTGTTTTTATTTGCGGAATATTTAATGAAACAAATCCAGAGTGCAAACATCAAGTGGATAGCTCTCTGTCTTATTGCAGTGAACATTCCGAATCCACCGGTATAGAAGTGGAAAGCAGCAAAAATAATGGCTATGATGGACATAGTCTTAATAAAGAAAGCGGTATTTGAACGATAGCCGGAAAGGGCTTTATCCATTTCCTCCGCTTTTTTGGCCATTTCAGCAGCTTCTTTTCTGGCTGCCTCATCCATGCCTTTCAGCTGGTCGGCCACGTCATTTAAATATTCATCCCCCATGAAATTCTCCTAAAACGATGTTGTAATATTTAAAAAAACTGCATCTGGCTTTGACTCCAGATGCAGCATTTCTTACGTCAGCAAGAATCTGATTATTTGATCAGACCTTTCTCCTTGTAGAATTTTTCAGCACCTGGGTGAACAGGAACAGGTCCTCTTCCGTCCAATGCTGTTTCAAGCTTAATGTAAGGTGTGAAAGTATGTACAGCCTGTACCTGCTTCAGACCAGGTCCATAAAGTGTGGAAACGAGGTCATATACAACTTTTTCAGAAGCATTGACAGCGTCAGCGATTGTAGCTGTTCCGGTAATAACTGTCTCAATGTCAGTATCCTGTCCATTGTATGTTCCAGCAGGGATCAGCCAATCTGAATACCATGAATATTTAGCCTTAAGAGCTTCTCTCTCTTTTCCGCCGATAGCAAGAAGTCTGAGAGGAATCTGTGCTGATGATTCAAGAATTGCACCAGCTGGTACAGATGTTTCATATCCGATCGCATCAAGAAGTCTATCCTGGAATGCCATAACTCTTTCGTTATGTGAAAGTGGCTTCCATCCGAGAGTCTTGTAATCGCATCCGAATGCACCATCAAAAATTTCCTGCCATGCAACTTCGTCTCCAGATCCTGGTGATCCTGGTGAGAATGATCCCTGTGCATCACAGATATCTTTGAATGTCATGAATTTGGAAGCTTTCTGTACTGTAGCCTGGAATACCAGTGGGTACAGGTTAGCAACGAATCTCAGGTTGTCATATTTCTGACCCTGGAAAAGTTTTGTTCCCTGATAAGCGTAAACCATTACGTTAGATTCAGCCAATCCAAGCTGCATCTGGTTCTGCATCATAAGTCTGAGGTTCTCTGTTCCACCGCCAGTTGCCTGTGCAGTAATAACGGAATCTGTATGCTGCATAACAGCACCAGCCATTGCTGAACCTGTTGGATACCATGATCCGCCCAAGCTTGATGTTCCCATGATAGCTTTGCCTGCTCCACCTTCGGCTGTTCCGTTGGCGAAAGCAAATGTAGCACAGAGAATCAGACAAAGAGCAAGCACGATAGTTCTTTTCATTTTTCTCTCCTAAAATTTTTTTTCCATTGCAAAACAGCAATGGTGGCGGCTTTTTTTCCGCCGATATTTTGATATTACCATGGCATAACTATTTGTCAAGAACAAAATTTTCTTTTAATACAAAATTAACAAAATTATTCCAAAAATAATCTCTAAAATCTTTAAAAACTCTATAATTTTCATAAATTTTCTTTATGTAATTTCCGTTTTTTACCATTTTGTAGCTTTTTACAGGTATATATGGAAACTTTTCGAAAGCCATTTTTCAGCAAATATTATTTTTTTAAGTAAAATTTAACATTCTTCATTATTCTAAAATCTCTATTTTCTCCATTGTAAAAATCATTTTTTTTTAAAAAATGTGAAAAAAGTCAATATTTTCAAATCATTGATAACTTTACAGATTGACGATAAAAAAAAGAATGCTAGGATTATATTAAACAAACATTTTGGTGTTTAACAAAACTTTAACAGGAGATAACCAATGAGATTAAAAACCCAAAAAATTTCAAAAAGTGTCAGAAGAACTATCCTTCTGAACCCAGGTCCATCATCAACAACAGAGTCAGTAAAACTCTCTTTGATACACGAAGATATTTGCCACAGAGAGGGTGAATTTGCCGAAATCACAAGACAGGTTGCTGACGACCTGGTAAAGATCGTACATGGAAAGAAAGGCGACTATGTTGCTACACTTTTCGCAGGTTCCGGCTCAATCTGTATCGATGTTGCCATCGGATCACTGGTACCAAAAGACAAGAAAGTCATGATCGTAAACAACGGTTTCTACAATGACAGAGCTCTCCAGGCTTGTCAGTACTATGGAATCCCAGTTGTAAACTGCGAATTTGATATTCTCACACTTCCTGACCTGAAAGTAGTTGAAGAGACACTTGAGAAGAACAAGGATGATGTAGCTGTAGTTTATATGGCTCACCAGGAAACAGGTACAGGTCTCTGCAACCCTATCAGAGAAGTAGGTGCCATCGCACACAAATATGGAAAGATCATGGTTTCTGATACAACATCTACACTGGCTATCGTTCCAATCGATGTTTACAAAGACAACCTGGACTTCTGTATGGCTTCCTCACAGAAAGGTATCAACGCTTTCACAGGATGCTCATTCCTTATCGGAAAGAAAGATTATATTGAGAAGACAAAAGACTTCCCTAGAAGATCTTACTATACAAACCTTTACAGACAGTACAGCTACTTCAAGGAACATGGTGAGATGAACTTCACACCTCCTGTACAGATCATCTATTCTATGCAGCAGGCTCTCAAAGAGCACTTCGCTGAAGGTGAAAAGGCTAAATATCAGAGATTCATGGGAATTTCTGCAAGAATCAGACAGGAAGTTGCTGCTCTCGGACTGGAAGAACTTCTCCCACCAGAAATCACAACAGGTCTCGTAATTGCAATCAAATATCCTAACGATCCTAACTTCGATTTCAAGAAAGTTCATGACTATCTGTTCGAAAGAGGAGTTACAATCTATCCTGGAAAGATCGGAAACCTTCCTACATTCAGAATCTGTAACCTCGGTTGCCTCGTAGAGCAGGATATCATCGACGCATTCAAGTGCCTGAAATCTGCTCTCAAAGAGTGTGGAGTAAAAGTTCCAGTTAAAAAATAATTAACTAGAAATAACCCATTTTTATAAACAGGCTGTGGCCGTCTGAGACAGGCGGTTGCAGACCTGTTATTTTAAGTTGAAAACGTCCCTTCAGAATCAAATGCATCAGCAACTTTAAACAAACCCATTATTAGGAGATTTTTATGAAAAAAAGTTTGGCAATTTTAATGACTCTGGTATTAGTTATAGGATTACTGGCAGGCTGTGCATCTTCAAAAGCTACAGCACTTATCAATGAGAACCCTGCTGAAAATGAATATGCAGCACTCGGACTCTACAATACATGTCTGGATCTTCAGGCAAAAGTTGCTGAAGACAAAAAAGCCACAGAAACTTATACAAAAGGCGTTTCTATTTTCTCAGCTGGTAAAGCTTGTGTAGAAAAGGGACTTTACACAGAAGCTCTTGCACCTCTCGGACAGACACAGAAATTCTGGTCAAGCATCCAGGACAAAGATGCACCTGCTTTCGCTAATGACGAATACAATGCAAAAGGTCTTCTTTATACATGTCTCGACCTTATGAACAAAGTTCCAGAAGACAAAAAAACTACAGAACCTTATACAAAGGGTGTTTCTATTTTCTCACTTGGTAAGAACTGTGTAGAAAAAGGAATGTACTCAGAAGCTATCGCTCCTCTCGGACAGGTAAAGAAGTTCTGGTCCGGTCTTATAAAATAAGTCAGTCTTTAAGACATCTGGAAAGCAGACTTTTTCAAGTCTGCTTTTTTTATTCCTTATTGGTATTAATCACTTGAGTTTTTAACTTCCATATAATATATTCCAGACTGTGAATACTTCAGTTTTAATAATTACAGGGCTTCTGTCCATGGCTCCTATCTCAGAGCTGAGAGGTGCCATTCCTTATGCACTGGCCAATGGAATGCCAGTCGTTCTCGCATATTTTTTCTGCGTAATGATGAATTTCGTTGCCAGCATCCTGGTTTATATATTTCTGATAACTTTCCATAAAGCATTATATAAGATCAGTTTCTATAAAAGATTCTTTGACCGGTTCATAGAAAAAGCCAGACTCAAAGTAGGTGAAAAGATAGAAAAATATGGAGGACTGGGACTGGCTGTATTTGTAGCTGTTCCGCTGCCTGTAACAGGTGCCATAACAGGAACTATCGGAGGATGGGTCCTGGGAATAAAAAAAAGAGTCATATTCCCTGCAATTCTGGCAGGAGTGGCAACCGCAGGAATAATTGTCACACTCATCGCATATTATGGGATTGAAGCATTCTCATTCTTCACAAAGGAAATATAATGATAGACCTGGCAAAGAAGCTGAATCCGCAGCAGTGTGAGACAGCCAGCGAGACAGAGGGAGCTTTTCTGGTCATAGCCGGGGCAGGTTCCGGGAAAACAAGGACCATCACATACAGAATCGCCAATATGCTGGATAAAGGAATACCGCAGTCAGCAATTCTGGCACTGACATTCACCAACAAAGCAGCCAGAGAGATGGAACAGAGAATAAAAGAGCTGACAGGACGCAAGCTGACAAAGCTGACCATATCCACATTCCATGCTTTCGGAGTCAAAATCTTAAGGGAAAGCATAACCAGGCTTGGATATAAAGAGAATTTCAGCATTTATGACCAGACAGATAAAATATCACTTATAAAAGAGGCTGCCAGATCTCTAAAAATAGATCCTGGAACACTGGATCTCTATAATCTGACCAATGTCTTTTCATCCATAAAAACAGGAAGGGAGGTCTGGAGTCCTGAAACCAGCCAATATAAAGACATATATAATGAATATAACGATCTCCTGAAGCTCTACAATGCCGCAGATTTTGATGACCTCATCGTACTGCCTATCAAAATCTTTCAGGATCATCCTGATGTGCTGGCTGAATACCAGGCCAGATACCGCTATATAATGGTAGATGAATTTCAGGATACATCAAAGATACAATATACCATGGTGCATCTTCTGGCTCAGAAATCAGGAAATATATGTGTGGTTGGAGATGATGACCAGTCAATATATTCATGGCGCGGTGCAAATTATGACAACATCATACAGTTCGAGAAAGATTTCCCGGATGTGCGTGAGATCAAGCTGGAGCAGAACTACCGTTCCACAGGCACGATTCTGGATGCAGCCAACAGCGTCATTGCACACAATACAAAAAGAAAAAACAAAAGTCTGTGGTCCAAATCCGGTGAGGGACTTCCTATCAGCGTGAATTATCCTGAGAACGAGGCCAAGGAAGCAGATTTCATAGCAGACACCATTATCCTTCTGAAAGGACGCGGTGATCTGAAATTCGATGATTTCGGCATACTGATACGTACCAACAGTCTGGCTGCAAACATCGAAGATGCTCTGCTGCGGGAAGCCATTCCATATTCAGTATCTGGAGGCACCAGTTTTTTCACCAGAAAAGAGATCAAGGATATAATTTCCTATATGCGTGTCATGACCAATCCGGATGATGATATATCGCTTCTGAGAGTCATCAACACACCGCGCAGAGGCGTAGGAAAAAAAGCTCTGGAAACCATCACCGGATTCGGAAAAGAAAAGCACTGCTCTGTGTTCAGGGCTATCAAAGATCTGACAGCCATGGAAAACTCCCCTCTCCCGGACAAACTGAAAGGACAGCTGGACGATTTCATACATCTTATCTTCAATTACAAAGAAAAATTTTCCACAGGCAGGAACATGTCTGCCACGCTGAATGCTCTGGTAGATGACATAAATTACTGGGGCTATTTGGTTATGGAATACCAGAAGAATGAGAAAGAGGCAAAATGGAAATATAAGAACATCATGACTTTCATAAATCTGATGGACAGATGGGAGAAAGATCCGGATAACGAGGATGTGAACCTTTATTCATACCTGAACAGGATCACTCTGATAACCAGAGATGATGCCCAGGGTGATGAGGGTGGCAAGGTGAACCTTATGACGATCCATGCGGCAAAGGGACTGGAATTCAAGGTAGTATTTCTGGCCGGATGTGAAGATGCCATAATTCCCCATGCCAGAGCACTGGAAGACGATCCTGACAACATAGAGGAAGAGCGTCGGCTGTTCTATGTGGCAGTCACAAGAGCCATGGAAAGGCTGTATATAACCAGCTGCAGGACACGGCATCACCAGAATGAGGATATGATATGCATACCTTCCAGATTTCTGGAAGAGATTCCTTCCGGGCTGACCAAAGCTTCCGAGCCTGAAAAACCTCTGACAGAAGAGGAAAAAATGACCAGAATAATGTCAAAATTCAGCAGGTTCAAAGGCAATATCAAATAATTTAAAATAATAA
This sequence comes from Spirochaetia bacterium, assembly GCA_024402405.1. GTDB lineage: Bacteria > Spirochaetota > Spirochaetia > CADAEX01 > CADAEX01 > CADAEX01. Next base: position 18,457 of record JAKSTW010000023.1, read on the forward strand.
TTAAAATATATTGCAATATCAGTTTCACACTGATAGAATCCCTCCCATAGGAGAAAATTAATAAATGGGTAGAGAAAGTACTGAACAGCGCGGACTCGGAAAAAACTGGACCGCGGAAAAATACATTGAAACCTCAGTAAAAGAAATCAGAGCTACAGTCGGAGACGGTAAAGTTCTGCTGGCACTGTCCGGCGGAGTAGACAGCTCTGTAGTGGCAGCACTTCTGGTCAAAGCCATCGGAAAGCAGCTGTACTGTGTTCATGTGAACCATGGTCTTCTCAGAAAGGGAGAACCTGAAGAGGTAGTAGAAGTATTCCGCAATCAGATGGATGCCAACCTTATTTATGTGGATGCTTCAGAACGTTTCCTCAGCAAGCTGGCAGGAGTTTCAGATCCAGAGAAAAAGCGCAAGATCATCGGTAAGGAATTCATTGATGTCTTCGCAGAAGAGGCTGCCAAACTCAATGGAATCAGTTTCCTGGCTCAGGGAACGATCTACCCGGATATAACAGAATCCAAAGGTGTAAAAAGCCACCACAATGTGGGTGGTCTCCCTAAGGAACTGAACTTCAAGCTGGTGGAGCCTGTGAGAATGCTTTATAAGGATGAAGTCAGAGCACTGGGAAAAGCACTGGGACTGCCTGATACAATGGTATACCGCCAGCCATTCCCTGGTCCTGGACTAGGTGTGCGCTGTATCGGAGCCATCACAAAAGACAGACTGGAAGCTGTGCGTGAGTCTGATGCCATCGTAAGAGAAGAATTCGCAAAGAGTGGACTCTCAGGAAAAGTCTGGCAGTATTTCACAGTAGTACCAGATATCAAATCCACAGGAATCATTGACGGAAAGAGAAGCTGGGACTGGCCTGTCATCATCAGGGCTGTCAACAGTGTGGATGCCACATCTGCAACTATCGAAGACATTCCATATCCAGTGCTTCACAGAATAACTGACAGAATTCTGTCTGAGGTCAAAGGTGTCAACAGAGTTCTTTATGACCTGTCACCTAAACCAGTCTCAACTATTGAGTGGGAATAATTTTTAGCAATAAAAAAAAATGCCCTCTCAAAGGAGGGCATTTTTTTCTTATTATTGGAGGTAAACCATGATAGAGCTCAGGCATTTAAGAAAAGAATATGATAATGTCACACCGCTGAAAGATGTCAGCACCACTATAAACGATGGTGATGTCATTGCTGTAATAGGGCCGTCAGGCACAGGTAAATCCACCCTGCTCCGCTGCATCAATATGCTGGAGGAACCTACTTCCGGAGAGATAATTGTAGATGGTCAAGTCATAAATGCAAAGGGATGTGACATCAATGAAATAAGAAAGAAAATGGGAATGGTATTCCAGTCATTCAACCTTTTCGGACATCTCACAGTCATAGAAAATATAATGAACCCACAGATCACCCTTCTTGGCAAGGGACGGCAGGAAGCCTATGACAAGGCAATGGAGCTTCTGTCAGCAGTAGGTCTTTCATCCAAAGTATTCTCCTACCCTGATGAGCTTTCCGGAGGTCAGCAGCAGAGAATCGCCATTGCCCGCACACTGGCCATGGATCCCGAGATCATCCTTTTTGATGAGCCTACAAGTGCATTGGATCCAAGTATGATCGGAGAAGTTCAGTCTGTAATAAAAGTTCTTGCAAAAAGTGGCAGAACCATGATGATCGTGACACACGAAATGGATTTTGCTAAAAAGATCTCCAACCGTGTGATCTTTATGGATGAAGGCGGCATATATGAAGATGGAACTCCAAAAGAGATCTTCGAGAATCCTAAGCGTGAAAAGACAAGAAAATTCATCCAGAGACTTTCATCTCTCAGCTACAGGATCCAGAGCATCGACTTCGATCTGGAAGCTATGAATGAAGAACTGCAGGGATATGGTGAAAAACTTCTTATCGAATCGGAGCGTCTCAGCAAACTGAGCCTTGCGATCGAGGAAATCTGTATCAACACCATTGCAGACTATTCTGAAAATCCTGATATCCTGGTCAAAGTCGAATACTCAGAAAAGAAAGATATTCTCTCACTTTTCATCAAATACAAGGGACCGTCATTCCATGTGTTTGACGAGAACACCATAGACAGCAGCCTGTTCGCAGATCTTCTCAAAGAACCTACAACAACATATTCAGAAACAAACAACCCTGAGGATCCTGACAGTTATGTGAACGATATCAAAATGACATTCAAGTGGGGGGAACAGGAATGAAAAAATCACTTCTTATTATAACACTTCTTATCACAACACTTGCTGCACCATGTCTTGTCTTTGCAGGCAAAGCTAAAAATGGCATCACTACCATTGAGGAGCTTAATGGAAAAGCAATCGGTGTACAGACAGGAGTTCTCTACGAGGATGTGGCAAACTCAGGAATCTCAGCCAAGGAGGCATTGCCTGACTCTTCATGGCTCTACTACAAGATGCCGAATGATATGATAGCAGCGCTCCAGTCGAACAAAATCGCAGCTTATCTTATAGAAGAGGTCGGTTTCTTTGCACAGAAATACGAGCATCCTGAGCTTGTACGCCTTGACAAGGCATCAGGATACTGTGATTTTGCCGTAATAGTCGGAAACAGAGATGGCAAGCAGCAGAAATTATATGCACAGCTTCAGGAATTCATTGCTGCAAAGAAAGCAGACGGATGGCTGGACAGTCTTTACGATTACTGGGTAAAGAACTGGAATCCGAACACCTGCAAAATCAACAATATACCGGCTACAACCGGTGAGAACGGAACAGTATCAATAGCCATCGAAGGAGGATATGAGCCATTCTCATTTGAAAGCAATGGACAGTTCTCCGGTTATGATGTGGAATTCATGATGAACTTCTGTGCGGCATACGGTTATAAATGGGATTTCAAGGCAATGGAGTTCGATGCCATTGCAGTAGGAGTTCTTGCAAACAAGTACGACTTCGGAATGAACATCGTAGTGGATGAGGAGAGAGCTGATGCCTCTGTTCTCTCAGACCCATATTACCGCTGCGATATTGTGTTTGTTCTGGAAGGAGACAACAACACAAACAAGAGTTTCTTTGACAAACTGTGCAACAGTTTTTATAAGACATTCAAGAAGGATGACCGCTGGAAACTCTTCGTAAGCGGAATCGGAACCACCATGCTGATAACTGTGCTTTCAGCTATCTTCGGAACAATACTGGGCTTCATCGCTTATATGTCCTGCCGCCATGGAAACAGGATCGCACTTAAGACAGTAGGAGTGCTCAACTGGTTCTTTGAGGGAATTCCTACTGTAGTATTCCTGATGATACTCTCATTTGTAGTGTTCCAGAGCTCTTCCATCAGCAGCACATGGATCGCAATAATCGGATTCTCATTCATCTTCGGAAGCGGAATGTATGACATGCTCTGTATCGGATGTCAGGCCATCCCAAAGGGACAGACCGAGGCATCTATGGCACTGGGCTACAACGATAAACAGCTTTTCTTCAAGATAATTCTGCCGCAGGCAGCAAAACATTTCCTCCCTATCTACAGCAATGATATCGTAACTCTGATAAAGGAGACATCTGTTGTAGGATATATCGCTGTAATGGATCTGACCAAAATGGGAGACCTGGTGAGAAGCCGTACCTACGACGCATTCTTCCCGCTGATCTTTGTGGCCATAATGTACTTCATCATGGCAGGAATCCTTACATCCATAGTCAGATGTGTGGAAAAGAACATCGATCCTAAGAGAAGATCCAAGGAAAAAATTCTTAAGGGAATCGTGGAGCAGGAATAAACCTTGACATTAAGCTTCTGCCCCCTTAAACTGGAGTAATCTCGGAAGCGTATCGAAGTGGTCATAACGGGCCTGACTCGAAATCAGGTAGTCCCTCTGGGGCTCGAGGGTTCGAATCCCTCCGCTTCCGTAAAAAAAAGGTACTGAAATTGATCAGTACCTTTTTTATTTGTATCAATAATTTACTTATTCATTATACTTCTTAAAATTCTCCGCCTGTTCAAATACTTCGTTATAAACTTCGTTTCGTGGAACTGGTGGATATCCGTTTTCGTCCAGAAGAATCATTAAATCTGCTT
>JAKSTW010000024.1 GCA_024402405.1 Spirochaetia bacterium
AAACTGTTTACCTTTTTTCTGATTCTATTTACCAGGCATTAAACGGCAGGTCAAACAATGAAATCAGAATCCTTTATGCCTTCTTTAGGCTCAAACCCGATCCCGTTATTGCAGTACTTTCTTTCTCTTACAGAGGAAAGGTCAAAGTCGATAGGCATTCCACCGTCAGGAAAAGCATCACATGTAAAATCCCAGCCGTCTTTCAAGGTCTTATGTTCATGCTTGCAGTACATACAGTCATCAAAACAAATCATTTATTTCCTCATCATATATTGATTATAGAGTTTTTGAGCTTCAGCAGTTATTTTAGTGCCGCGTTTTAACAGGATCTCCATCTCGGCTAAAGCTTCATCACCATCATTATAAGCTATTTTACTTATACCAGCAATATGAATCTTTTCCAGCTCTTTATATATTTTCCTTATTTCAGAGATAGTGCATCCTCTAATAGCTTTGGCATGTCCGCACTCATGGATTAAGGCCTCCTCTAGATTTTCGGCTAATATTTTTTCTGTCGATGCAATTTTGTTGTCTATTTCCTGCTTGGTTTTCCCAGCTAAAAGGCCAGTATTAATTCTGAGCTTAATATTCTTGTCAGATACAGGAACGATCTGAAACAGAGGTGTTCCCGTGTCCCCTTTTTTTATATCTGCAAATTCAAAACTGTTTATATAAACGGATAGATCCTTCTCATATTCACTTTTATAAGCTTCTGTTTTCGGCAGGTTGTCAAACTTAGAAGGAAATTCTTGGCAGATACCGTAACGGTATGGTATCCTATTTTTATAGGAGAATAAAAATATGAATATTAGCGTATGGAAAAGAGTAGAAAATTTGCCGCCTGAAATAAAATCCGTAGTAAAGGATATAGGTAATGATTGTTATGAATGTGTACAACAATGGACTAAAGATAATTGGAATCAGCCAATTAAAAATCCGATTGAGAATTACATTCAATATGGAAACAAAACAGAAGAAATAAAATACTTAGAAAATCAAGGGTATTTTGGAATTATGAAAGCCTGGATAAAAGAAAGTGCTATTGCTGCCGGTGCTATAATTTCTGAAATTTTTTATGGTACGAGTGAAGCAGCAGAACAGGCTGGTGTAAAATATGAAACAGCAAAAAAGTGGGCTTCTAAAAATGGTGTAAAAAAATCTATCATTGGTAAAAAAACAGTTTATCAATGGACTGAGGATGATATTAACCGATTTATTGAGAGATGAAACTATGGAATATATTGTTATTTGGATAACAGGGGATTCGACAAAAGTTGTTTTTAAAGATGAAAAAGAACGTGATAATTTTATAAAAAGAAATTCTTTTTTAAGACGTAAAGATGGTGTAGTAAAAATGGTAAAAGTAGCTTAGGATGTGAAGGATATTTCTTTGCATTTTGTCCTGATGTAAAAATCAATGAAGCTGTTGAAATATCAAATAATGGCAAAAATGAATCTATAACGATAGACCCGATCAGAAGATCATGAAGGCAACCCAATTCTATTAACCTTTATAAGCTTCTGTTTTCGGCAGGTTGTCAAACAAAACAGTTAAAAAGCCATAAAAATACCATTTAAACAGCTGTTTTATACCATTTTTAATCAAAACTGTTTCGTAAACTGTTTACCTTTTTTCTGATTCTATTTACCAGCTGTTTTTATTGACAATCTTAAAAAATATGCTATATTGGTAATTAACCATCAGAGTGGGAGTACTCAAGGTCTCAGGTGCCGCGAGCCCCCTTGGTGGTTATTTTTTTATGATCTTTTATAAGCTTCTGTTTTCGGCAGGTTGTCAAACTGCGAGAAAGGAATAAGAAAATTTAAAATGACTTATAATGAATTCAAAGAGGCTGTTGTAAATTTTGTCAAAACCAACAATCTATACTTTCAAACTTTGTCAGACAAAGAAAAATCAGATTACATGAATGATGCCGAAGACATAATCAAAAGTGACTATTATTCCAATCTCGATGATTTTAAGAACGGAAAATACATTGAAAGCCACATAGCGACTACAGCATTCAATGTCGATTGACACAAACCATGATGATAACATAAACAAGCCGCCATTTTCCTTTTATAAGCTGCCGCTTTTAGCAGGTCGTCAAACTGAATGCAATGCGCAGATTTGAGACCAAAAAGAAGGATTATTCAGGAAGATTAGTGCCTGGTGAAGAACTTTTGAAAATGGCCGATAACGAGAAATCCTTTGATTCAGTCAAGGATATTGTGGATGGTTGGAGCTTCAGGGATAATCAGAAATTTACGGCCAAGATTGTTGCAGAAAAAGGAGTATGATATTATACTTTAGGTAGGGATAGTTATGGAATTTACAGAAAACGAAAATGCTTCAATGTCAGATGAAGAAATCAAAAGAATCATAGAAGACCCGAACACTTGGGATTGGGACGGTTGTTCTCATTCGGATAAAGTAAACCAACTTTTTGAAGAAAACAAAAAGGAAAGGGATGAATGGGTTAAACAGATGAAAGCCAAGCTGAAGAGTGAGTACGGAATTGATTGATGCTGAAAAGCGACTGTTTGAAGCCGCTCCCAAAATGAAAGCCCCTGGCTGGTGGGAAGACGGTAGCGAAGAAAAAGCTAAGAAAGAACAGGGTGCCTACAAAGATCTTGATGAATGGGCACAGAAAGAAAAAGGATATCCAAGCTATGCAGCGTGGTATCTTGATAACATGGACTGAGTAAAATTAAAACATGAGGGGCTTGAACAAAGCCCCTTATTTATTGTCAGCGATCAAGGGAAATTTTCCCTTATTTTCCGTTATTTCCCGCTTTATGTAAGTTTGAACTTTTATAAGCTTCCGTTTTTGGCAGGGCGTCAAACTCAATCAGTCTTTGCGAGAAGAAGAATATAAACGCATTCCGGAAGTAATCCATTCAGGTAACACTGTGAGTTTGGACAGCAGTAAAGATAATTTTTTTATACCGTTTGAAGACAGGAAAAATGATTCATATATCAATAAGATTGTCTTTAATAAAGATAAGAACGGGAATTATACTATAACAGTCGGTAAAATAAGAAAGGTGCATCTTAAAGATACACCCTACAAATTGGTAGGGATAGGAATTGCACCTACAATATACAAAGCCTTGTTTCCAAGGTTATGTCAGCCTACTGGTTTGGCAGCATCAATCACCAATTCTGATTTTAATATATCACATCCTGAGAGAAAATCAACCATCACAAAATCCGTGAAAGAAAGAGTTGATGAGATTCTGAAGAGTAATCCTAACCACGATGAGTTGGGCAGATTTGCAAGTTGTAATACTGAAAAAAGCAGTGAGGTAAGACATGATGGCGAGTTTGTTCTGACGAAGAATGGAAGCAAGGACTTTGGAGAAATCAGCGAAGAATTTTCAGAGGTAATTAAAAGACAGGCGGGAAAGATAAGACTACAATTAGTTCCAGATAATAATGCTGATTTTTACGATGTAAAGACGGCTTATGTCGCAGATAAAAACAATATAAGAAATAAGTTAAACAAACAAAAAATAAGGCTAGTATGGAGGAAACCATCTAGCCTTGATTTGTCAAAATCTTTGGTGCCGTGTTATCCAAAGTCTATTGCTAGCATCCCAACAGGTCTTATTAAGGGAACCTCTGACAATTTCATCATATCACGATCAGAGAGAAAGTCAACCATTTCAAAGTCTGTAGCAGAACAGGTGAATGAGATTCTGCATGGATGGAATTAACACCTTCATCTGAGGGCGATTTTTACGATGTTAAGACAGCATCTCCACTAAGAAATAATTGGTATAAAAATAAAGCACCAATCTGGATAAATCCTAAAATCGGTGCTTATAATAAGAGTTTAGGTGATCCGCTTGCTCACCGATTCAATAAAATCATTGAATCCATTTACGGTATTAGCAGTAACTCTATTTCTACTATACCACAGAAACATGGAATGTCAAGTATCTCAAAGTCTGTTGAGGAAATGCCAATCGAGAAAGCATATAAATACATAAGACGGTGGATAGGGAGCGATGGTAAATGGCACTATAAATATCCTGATGGCTATGACGCTCATAATATATCAATGGAAGCTGTAAAAAAAGACTTAATCAATAAAACAAAATTGATTGATAATGTAGAGCCGCTATATACAGATGAAGAGATATCAAAAGAAATTGATAGGTTGAAAAAGAAATCAGACGATGGAGAATTGATTTGTCCTGCATTGGAAACCGAAACATAGGTATAGAAAACAGAACAGTTGAACATGCAAAACGAAGTAAAGGTATTGATAGAACAGAGGAAGCAGCTTTACATAAGTTTAAATTCTTTTCTTTCATAGAACCCGTATTGAAAAACGGCAGACTTTTTATGAAGTCAAGAAGATATAATTATAAGACCTCATCAAATGAAAGGACAACTTACGGAATTGTTAATAAAGTAAGTTTTTTTGACAAGCATAAAAACAAACAGATAACTTGCGGAGTAGAAATTGTTGTCGCATGGAATTCTGAAAAGAAGCAGTATGTTTTATCAACAATAGAGCAAAAAATAAAAAAGTCCTTAAACAAGGACTTTTCTACGACATCTTTCGGGGCGTGTCAGGTAGGGGCTTGCAATGCCATTGCCTATGCTCTTTCTACCGCCAATTACATAATACTACATCCGATAGAAATGTCAACTATCACTGCAAATACAAAAGACTTTGAAAAATCTTATAAGTACATTCGTAGATGGTTAAAGGATGGTAAATGGGTTTACGAATATCCAAAAGAATATACTCAAAACAGAACAAAGGTAAAAACAGAGATAGCAAAACAAACAAAGTTAATAACAGGAATAAAGCCACTTTTTAATGCCACACTGGAACAAATTGACAATGCAATTTTGCAATTAAATTTAATGTCGTTGAATGATGACTTACATTGTCCTGCATTGGGTAATAATAACATTGTAGTAAATGGCAAGCTGCAAGAACATTTAAGCTTTTCAAAAGACAAATTGAGATTAGCAACGGAAACCCAGCACAAAGCAAAATATTTACCTTTCGTACCAGCACTTTTACAAAATGGTAGGTTGTGTGAAAAATCGAGAAACAGCCATGGCCTTGTTTATGGAATCATTGGACAGGTAGAATATAAGGATTTGCAAGATAAATCAAAGAAAGAAGCTGTTGAGCTTGCCGTTTCTTATGATGAGGATAAAAGAAAATTCGTTTTGTCATTTTCAGATTTTTTAATAGGCATAAAAAAATCCCTACTATTCAGTAAGGATTTTGACCACTTCGTGGCGGATCCGATAGCAGATACTGAAACCGTTTCTATCACCGCTTATAATTTACAGGGTTTCAACGAGGTTGTCAACAAAAATATCACTGTAAATAATATAAAAGACATTGAGAAGTCTCTCACGTGGTCAGGTCATAAGCTTCAGGGAAGAACCGATTTTGCAGGAATGAAGATAAGCATAGAGAACAAGAAGGGGTCATACAGAAGCGGCATTGATAAGGACGGCCACGAATGGAAAACTCTCATGCACTATGACTACGGATATATCAGGGGAACAGTGGGCACGGATAAAGATCATGTCGACTGTTATCTTGGTCCTGATAAGACATCAATGAGGGTTTATGTGATTCATCAGAACGACCCTGTAACGGGCAAATACGATGAGGACAAGTGTATGCTCGGCTTCTCCACGGCTGAGGATGCCAAAAAGGCATACATGAGACAGTATGACAGACCCGGATTCTTCGGAAGCATGGAGATGATGGATATTGAGACCTTCAAGAAACGCATTTTTTCACAGAAAGGGGTTAGGATTCATAAGCTTCCGTTTTTGGCAGGTCATAAAACTAAAAAAGCCGCCAGAAAACGGCGGCTGTAATTCGTTGTTAGCTGAAGTTTATGATAAATTTACTATCTTTTTTCTTCCAGGAAACAAAGACATAAAAATCATCGAACTTATCAAGCTCTTTGAATGATGTATAAATCTGGCTGAATGAATCTGCTTTATCGGAAGGTATAAGCCAACCAGTCAGATCTTCAGCATTTATATCATCATCAGTTATCTCATTGCCTTCCCCTGAATCAAGAAAAAATACAGATTTTTTTTCTTTGGCTGCATCTTGAACCATGCTGAAGAAACGCAAGAATTTGTCATTTTCCGGTGTTCTTATTCCAAGCGTTTTTAACTCTCTCATTGTTTATACCCCCTTTTAAAATTGTTATGACTTTTATAAGCTTACGTTTTTGGCAGGTCATCAAACGATAAGGATACAATACAAAATAAAAAGTGGAAACCTTAACACCTTATTCCCACTCCATAGCTGGGGGTGATCGTCAGATGTTCATTTCCACTTCTAATTTAACTATAGCATATTTTAAAAGAAAGTCAATCTTTTATAAGCTTCCGCTTTCAGCAGGTCGTCAAACTAAAATTTATCTACAATACAATCTCCTAACCTCTACCTTATTATAAGGTTTTGAAATCAAAAACAAGCGTTTTTTAAGGACATTATCCTCTTTTTCTTTTGACCCTGCCCTCATCTGAATTGTCATACATATTGACTTCATCATCAAATTTGCTGTCAAGAACCATCTTGCCCAAATCAAGACACTGCAAGCATACAGGGTTCATAAGTACCCTCTCTCAGAGCCAACTGTTTGAATCTGAATATCCCTTTCCTTTTCTCGTCTAAAGTCTGATTGATAGAAACCATGGATGTGACATGAGCTATCTTTCCTTTTATAAGCTTCTGTTTTCGGCAGGTTGTCAAACAAACAGTTAAAAAGCCATAAAAATACCATTTAAACAGCTGTTTTATACCATTTTTAATCAAAACTGTTTCGTAAACTGTTTACCTTTTTTCTGATTCTATTTACCAGCTGTTTTTATTGACAATCTTAAAAAATATGCTATATTGTAATTAACCATCAGAGTAGGAGCACTCAAGGCTATAGTGCCGCGAGCCCTCTTGGTGGTTATTTTTTTATGATCTTTTATAAGCTTCTATTTTCGGCAGGTTGTCAAACTCAACAAAGTCTTTTTTTGCGTTCTGGTTTCCCATCATAGCCTCTGACAGTTTTGAGGTATCGCTATTGACTTTTTCAGCTTCTGTGGTAACATTGTCTATAGAAGCTATAACAGCTCCCACCTGTTGTTTAACAATGATAAACTCAGGCGTGTAGCTATTATCGGCGATAACCGTCCTGATAGCATCTGTCGCTTCTTCTTTTCTGGAACTGTCATCAAATCCAGTGATGATAAATTTAGCTTTTATAAGCTTCCGTTTTTGGCAGGTCGCCAAACTCCAAAAATCCAACATCATCCTACAGACGTTCTGACAATGAATCAAGTCCTTCTCTCATTCCCTCTTCTCTGGCAACCTTCTTCATGTACCACTTGAAAAGAGACGGCAAATCTGTTATACAGCAATATAGCAATGGATATCAAAACACGACATCTGAATTACATTGACTATGGAAAATGTTTCTGTCTTTTTTATACATTTCTGATACACACCGGATATTCTGAGCTTAATGCTGCCATAACATTCTGTATGCCCTTTTTCTTTTTTATAGCAGGCTGGAATCACGATCCTGACAAAAGAAGCCTCCGGGAATCAGCCAGACTTCGTTTCAAACAGCTGATCGTACCGTACTGGCTGCTGATAATATTCTACAGCATACTTGATAAAATCCGATTCAGAATATTTGACACAGGATTTCCGTTATTCTGGAGGGGAACAATATCCAATCTGCTTTACGGATCATTTATCCTGCCCCATGTTCCATCTAACTTCATCAATCCGTCAAACTGTCACCTCTGGTTTCTTCCGGCAATGTTTTCTGCAAGCATGATTTTTGCTCTGCTTGCGCAGGTATTCAAAAAAGAATTTTCGGTACTGAAATTCATTTCTATCATTTTTGTACTGCTATGCCTGTCATCTCTTGAAGTGAAATTCCACTGTCTCTATCAGCTGCCATGGGGTCTTGGACGCGGCTTCTACGGAGCTGCAATAATGCTTTCAGGCTTCTGCTTCCGCCGTTTTGTCCCGTCTGATATTCTTGATCTGAAAAAACGGCCCCTGATTTTTGCATTGTTAGCCGTAGTGTATCTGCTCACTATTCCTCTGCATTCCAGCGGAGCATTCATCATCAGCAGCAATTATGGCGATCATGGAGTTATAAGTCTCTTCATCAGTTTCATCGGAGGAACCTGCGGTGCTGCCGTGCTCCTTATGCTGATGAAAAAAATTGATGATATGCGCAATGGCAGAGAAATAAAACTTCTGTGCGATTTCGGCAGAAAAATGCTGTGGATATATGGACTGCAATTCTTCTTTTTCTTTCTGATCGAGCTTTTGTATTTCAAACTGGGAGGAAAACTTCAGCCTGACAGATTCTATATGGATATGATCCCCAACAGAGGCATATACATCATTGTCGATCTGCTGCAAATAGCGGCAGCATTTTTCGGTGGATCATATGCGGCAAAATTATGGGACAGATATAAAAAACGGTTCATTCACTGAGCCGCCTCTTCCTCCGCTAACAGACAGCAATGATCACCGTTGTATCAAGACCGGCTTTTTTTATCAGCTCCAGATCAGCAGTCATGATCAGGCTTCCCTTGGTTACGGTATCACCGGTTCTGACATTACAGTGAAAGCCTTTTCCCCCCAGTGTCACAGTGTCGATGCCGATATGAAGCAGCACATCCTGCCCCTTATCAGAATGTATTCCTATTGCATGAAATGATTCCGCAATCATCGTGACAGTTCCATTGCATGGTGCATATATTTTGCCGTTCTCCGGTATGATTCCAATACATTTACCCAGCACGCCTCTGGCAAAAGCCTCATCCCTGATTTCTTCCATAGGAACAAGAATTCCATCGACAGGAGCACATATACCATCAGCCATCTGAATACTCTCAGTCCTGTCATCAGACGATATTTCTTTCTGCTGCATCGAAGCAAGAACACTTTTCGCCTTTCTGACCTTTTTCGGCGACATTGAAAGCTCGTCTATTCCCATCGCATACAGTCTTGGGATGATCTGAGGATCACTGCCCATCTCGCCGCATATACTGACAGATATTCCCTTCTTGTGAGCATTCTCAACAGTAAGCTCCATCAGGCGGAATACAGCTTCATGATTCGGATAATAAAATCTTTCAAGCCCCTCTGCCTGTCTGTCAAGTGCAGTGGTATATTGGGTAAGATCATTTGTACCTATACTGAAAAAGTCCACTTTCTCTGCAAGAATGTCACTTATCATTGCCGCAGCAGGAGTCTCTATCATGATTCCCTGTGGAGGTATCCTGTACCTTTCATGCCTTTCATCAAGCTCACTGGCTGCAATATTCACCTGCTCCATGATCGCATCTATCTCATTTTCAGAGGATATCATCGGATACATGATATACTCATTCCCATATACAGCAGCACGCAGAAGCGCCCTCAGCTGTGTACGGAAAAGCTCCGTATCCATAAGGCAGATACGGATGGCACGTTTTCCCAATGCCGGGTTTTCTTCATCCTGCTGCTTTATGCAGCCAGTCTTTTTATCAGCTCCGATATCCATCGTTCTGATCGTGACATCTTTGCCATGCATTCTCTCAAGAACTGTTTTATAGGCTATGAACTGTTCTTCCTCATCAGGCAATGTGTTCCGGTTCATATAGAGAAATTCAGTGCGGTAAAGTCCCACACCATCCGCGCCTTCCGCAATGACAGCATCCATATCCTCAGGCTTTGCTATGTTAGCAAGTACTTTTACTTTTCCGCTGTAATCAGCAGCAGCCAGAACAGACTTCTCCTCATTCTGCTTCATGCTGAAAAGCTGTCTCTGGGTCTCTTCGTCAGGTGAAAGTATGAACAGACCATTTATAGCATCAAGGGCAGCATATTCTGTCCCGGCAACTTTTTCTCTGTCAAAATCGGCAGAAAAAAGGTACGGAATTCCATAATTTCCAGCAAGTATCGCAGTATGTGAATTTGCACTTCCCTTTCTGGTGACAATTCCAAGGATATTGGACTTGTCCAGCTTTACGATCTGCTCAGGTGTCAGGTCCTCAGCCACATAAATACACGGATATTCCGGAACATCACAGTCTGTATGACCGATAAGGGCAAAGAAAATCTTATCTGCAATATCACGCATATCAGAAGCGCGCGCACAAAGGTATGCATCATCCATCTGCTCAAATGTCTGTGCCCTCTCATTTCCGCTTTCATATACAGCATATTCAGCATTCATTCCGCCGCTTATTTTCTCTTTTATGCTTTCGATCAGCGATTCATCCTCAAGCATCATCAGCTGGACTTCCAGAATATCAGCAGCCTTGCTGTCAGCAGCTGACACTGATGTGCGAAGTTCAGTCCTGACATCTTCCAGCACCTTTTCAAAACGCATCATCTCATCGTCTGTACTGCTGACTTCCCTTCTTTCCGGGTGAGGAGCAGCATCTTTCAGAAACACTTTTCCAACTGCTATTCCACTGTTTCCTGTTCTGCCATGGATCATCTCGGGGATGCCGTTTACCCTGAAAATAACATCTTCTTTCTGTATTTCCACAGTTTCGGCACAGCCAGATCCATTCTGACTCAGCTTATGTTTTATCTCATCCGCGACAAATTCAACATTCAGACCAATGATGACCTGCACAGATGCATTTCCCATCTTTATCACACCTGCCGCGCCTGCTTTTTTTATGAGACTGTCATTGCATAAAGCATTGTCTTTCAATTCGATCCTAAGACGCGTAGTGCAGTTTGATACCGACAAAATATTATCTTTTCCGCCAAGTCCGCGGATGATCTCATCAGCCTGTGATGCAATATTACATGATGGCATGTATTTATCATCATTCTTTTCACTCTTCTCCCGGCCAGGTGTCTTCAGATCAAGTTTCACGATCATCAGCCTGAAAACGGAATAATAGACCGCAAAAGCGGCAATTCCGATGGGAATGATAAGCAGTGTCCTTTGTGCGGCTGGAAGAGATGCAGAAAAAATCAGGTCAATGAGTCCTCCGGAAAATGAAAATCCAGCCCGGAATCCGCAGATATCCACAATATAGGTGAATACACCGTACAGAACAGCATAAATGCCATAAAGTACAGGAGATATGAACATAAACAGAAATTCAAACGGTTCTGTCACACCGCACAGCAGTGAGGCGATGGCTGCTGACAGAAGTATACCTGCAGCATTTCTGTCTTCATTTTTAAAGCTTCTGTACATGGCAAGCGCAGCAGCAGGAACACCGAACATCATCGAAGGAAAGAATCCTGACATATACATACCTACAGACCATCCGACCTGTGCACTTGTTTTTCCTGCCCAGAATGCCGTAAGATCACCGATTCCGACAGTATCAAACCAGAAAACACTATTCAGCGCATGATGCATACCAAAAGGAATCAGCAGACGGTTCAGCGTCACATAAATGGCACTGCCTAAATATCCCATGCCAGCAATTTTTTTTCCGAAAGACACCAGAGCTGAAAACATAAGCGGCCATACAGCAATGAATATTGCGGAAACTGCAATGGAAACAAGCCCCGTGATAATAATTCCAAGCCTTCTTCCGCTGAAGAAGCTGAGCCATGGCGGCAGACAGGTATTTTTGAACCGTCCGATGCAAAATGCACCGATAAGTCCTGCAATAATGCCTATGAATGTGTTCTCGATCCTTGAAAGTGAAAGCATGACGATCTCTTTTTCTGCCATCGCCGGGAGAATGGCTGAGATCGTGTCGCATGACAGGATCGTTGTGATGATAAGCCAGGAAACCAATGCTGCAATTCCGCCATTGCACTCTCCATCAGACATACCGATGCCAACACTGATCGCAAACAAGATCGGTATATGATCGATGACGGCACCACCGGCAGTACAAAGGAAATACCCTGTTTTTGCCATAAAGCCGGTGATCTCCCCGCCCTGTATACTGGCAGGACACAGCAGATAACCGATTCCTATCAGAATACCGCAAATCGGCATACAGGCTACAGGAACCATCAGGGACTTTCCGATTTTCTGAAAATACTTCACTATGTTTCCTCCGATCAAAGATTATCGCTGAAATATTTCCGCAGTGCGGAAAGTGCCGCCTGGGAATCATCACCATGAGCTTCGACCTTCAGTTCTGTCCCCTGCACCACACCTAAAGACATGATGCTGATGATACTGTCAGCTTTCGCTGTCTTTCCGCCAGCTGAAAAAGAAATCTCGCTTCTGTAATTCCTGGCAAGCTTTACAAGTGCTCCGGCAGGCCGTGCATGAATCCCGACAGGATCTTTAATGACATAGACAAAGGAATCGGAATCAGCGTCAGAGTCACAAAAAGTCAGTATCGGATCTCCGTGGCACACATGAATTCTGTTATCAGAATCAATTTCAGGCATCAGATCCTCTGGTTTAATTACTGCAGCTGTGATCAAAAAACCCATAATTATGCTGATCACAAAACCGATCAGATAAAAAATCATTGACATGACAGGCGAATTTGGTCCTGCTATCATCATAAATGTACCAAGGATACCACTGGTGCCCCAGGCAACCGCAGCTGATTTCATAAGCATTACAAATGCACCTCCGAAGCCTGCACCCAGCCCCGCAGTAATAAACGGTTTCCCCAGCGGCAGTGTAACTCCATAAATCAGCGGCTCCCCGATACCAAGGATTCCGGGAATAAGTGCCCCATCTATAATCGACACCATTTTGTGATTACCTATTTTTTTTGCTTTCTTACGTATCAAAATAGCCGCTCCGATCTGTCCTGCCCCAGCCATACACAGAACGGGATACAGTGTGACATATCCGACAAGCTCAAGCTGCATCGCATATAATCCCACAAGTCCATGATGAAGTCCTGCAGAAACCAATGGCAGAAAAAGTGCAGCCGCTATATATCCGGCAATAATACGGATGAATGCATTGCTGCTCATACATACAAACCCAAGCCCTTCGCATATAGCTGATGACAGATATCCCATTGCCGGCATGACGATAAAGACATATGGCATAACAAATATCAACAATGTGAGCAGAGGGGTGAAGACAACTCTGAGGGCATCAGGCAAATGACTGTCAACTGATCTTTCAAGCTTTGCCATGAAAAAGACACCGAATATTACTGCAAGAATACCGCCGCGTCCGGCAATAAGTACGGAGTTAAGCGGAGATGCCTCATTATACAGACCGATAAGCATTGCCAGATCATTGATCGCAGGCAAGGAAGTAATCATTCCCAGCATACCACCCAGAATTGGTGTCGCCCCAAATTTTTCCGCAGCTCTGTAACCTGTCCAGGCCGTAATATACGCAAGGAAAGATGATTGTATCAGTGTAAGTATCAGAAATGCGGCATACCATCCTGGCTGTGATCCATAATCAGGAATGAGCATCTTCAGCATCCCAGCCAGACCTCCGCACAACCCAGCAGCTATCGTACCAGGGATAAGCGGTATAAAGATATCACCTATTGTTTTACAGAAAGAGGATACGGTAATTTTTTTCTTTCTGACCGCAGATGAGTCTTTCCCGGAACAAAACTTCTTCAGTTCATCCGCATATTCACGGCTTTTTCCTGGACCTACAATGATCTCATAATTACATTTTCTGTCATGCACAAGCCCAAGAACTGTATCTGTAACTTTTATTTTACTCTCGTTTACCTGCTTTTCATCAACAACAGTGACGCGCACTCTTGTCATGCAGTTTGTAACAGACTCAATATTATTACATCCACCCAGAAAACTGATCAGATCGTCTTTAATTTGTCCGTTCATCATAACATTTCAGCAGGCAGCCGGTGTGATTTCCTTGCACACATCGATCCATTGCAGTGATCCTGAGTATTTCTCCAGTTCGTCAGGTGTCAGCTCAATGGCACTGTTTGTACTGCCGCATGCAGGGAACACAGTGCTGAATTTCTTCAGCGACACATCCAGATAGACCTCTGTTCCGCTCTGGAGAGCAAAAGGACACACACCTCCGATAGGATGCCCGGTTCTGGCAGGAACCTCATCACCGCGGAGCATCAGTGCTTTCCTTCCGAAAAAGTCCTTGTACTTGCGGTTATCTATTTTCATATTACCGGCTGTGACGATGATGACAGTGCGTCCGTCCACATCGAAAGAAAGGGACTTGGCTATGCGTGCTCCCTCTGTCCCAAGTGCCTGAGCCGCCAGCTCCACAGTAGCGCTTGACATATCCAGCTCCATGATACGATCCTCAATGCCAAACTGTCTGAAATATTCCCTTACTGTCTGAATTGACATACTGCCTCCCGATTGATTTATAAAAAAAGGCGTCATAAGACGCCTTTTGAACGATGGGGGACTCGAACTCCCGACCCCTTCCTCCGGAGGGAAGTGCTCTATCCACTGAGCTAATCGTCCAGACCTTTAAACTATATTCTCACCACTTTTAAGTGTCAATAGAAAATAATATCATCGCAGTCTTCAGGATAACATACGCATCTCTGTCCTCTGCTCCATTTCTTCAGTTTTTTATTCGTGTAATCATACAGTTCTTTGAGAGAAATCTTTTTATCTTTATTTGAATCGGCTTCAAGGTCATCATCACATCCCTTGATGAAATCGTAACCGCCACCGCAGGCCCAGTATCTTGTAGCCCAGTTGCCCTTGACAGAATCTCCTACAGCATTCTCATCATATCTGGCAGAACACAGAACATAATAGTCAGGTGCAGCAAATTCTATGCTTCTCAGCATAGAAGACTTAGGCTTGGAAGCAAATTCAGAGACAAATCCTGTCATGAACTCCTCAGATATATCTGCGTTATCTTTGGTCTGAGGAATCAGTGCTCTGGTATTCTTCACAGCTGAACCGGAATGGCAGGCATCTATCATAAGAACTTTTTTGCCTGGTATTTCATCCAGCAGAAGTTTCAAAGTCCTGAATCCTATGTTTATCTCACCTGCCTCATCATTATTCTTCCCATTATAGCCCAAATGCAGGAATCCGGTGCCATCAGTCATATTACTGTACAGACCGCCATGGCAGTTTATGTAGATATAACTTATGTCATCAGCATCAGTATCCTTGAAAATCTTTCTGATCTCTTCTTTGATGACAGAATATTTTTCATCCACTATTTCGGTAGTATCAATTCCATGAAGCTTGAAAAGACGTCTCATATAATATCTGTTCTTCTTGCGTCTTCTTTTCTCATCCTCTTTCTCAGCATACTCATACCAGTGGCTGTAATATTTTATAGTTGTGATGATGACACCTTTAGTTCTGACAACCTTATCAACTATGGAGACATTCATGCCGTTGCTGTAAGATGTTCCCCACTCGTTAACAGCCTGAAGCTGATATTCATAACTTCTGGTCTGATCGACTGCCCAGTCATCATAGCAATCCCTGGTTCCGGCAAGAGGAAAAGAGGCATTGCTGCCACCTGCTTTCTTATCAGAGATTTTTCTGCTCAGGGTATAGCTGTCAGCATTTTCACACGCCCATCCAACATGGACTTTCTTTCCTTCCTGGACAGCTGTAAAATCAGATATCACAGGAGCAGAAGCCTTGAAAAGCAGAGTATCAGTATATGCTATGTATCCAACATCACCAAAGCCGTACCACTCATTTGCCGCAGAAAGACAATACTGATACTTTCTATTCATCTGAAGTTCAGAAGAATCATCAAACATGAAATTAAAGTTATTCTCCTCATCGAAAATACTGCGTTCATTAAGGACAGCAACTTTTCCGGATACTGTGTCTCTCCTGCTGACCTGATATTCAAGAGCATTCACAACATTATGCCATCTGATGTAAAAACGCTTGTAACACTGATCCACAGAAGCTGACAGATCGCTGTCCTCAAAAGGATACTCTCCATGATAATTCACAGTCACCATCTCTGAAGAACCTGAATTTCCCCATTCATTCTCAGCACACATGCATATGTGGATATCTTCATTCAGTTTGAATTCAGTTCTGTCTGTCAGTGTGAATATGATTCCGTCATGACTCAACGACAGATCATGCCCGGCATTGTCTTTTACAAAAGAATTTGATATCTGCACAGGAATATCCACACCATCAATAACTGTGCTGTGACCTGTGAGAATATATATTTTTTCAGATAATGCATTCTCCTGATGATTCCATTTTATCACAAGCTGCTTATAGACAGGGTCAACAGAAGCATTCAGAACAGGAACTGTCAGGGTGTCTCCGCTGAAAACCACCTTGCATTCTTCCGAAAATTTTCCGTAATTTCCATCGTTTACATATGCCCGCACTTTATAGATATATGTATTTCCCTCAACAAGATCATTCATATCTATGGTGCTGAAACTCTGCTGTACAGGTGATCTGACGATCATCACATCGATTCTCTCAAACTTCAGTCTTTTCAGTGCAGATGCAGAAGGGAGCCGCTGTGAAATTGAAGTAAACTTGCCTGATGCAGTCAGCCGTCCGGTTCCTGGTCTGACAGTTGAACGGGAATTACCCTGGACAGCCCTGTAGATCTCAAATTTGATATTGGAATATTTTTTAAACTTCCAGCTGAGCTCTATCTGTTTTCTGGACTGATCCACAGCAGCAGATAAATCATGAGGAGTCTCTGGAAGCGCACTTTCACTGTAGTCACCCCAAACAGCAGCTCCGGCTCTGTTCATAGCCTCTATGATCTCTGCCTGACTAGGTTCTCTCAATTTGATCTTGTCATTATCAAGGAAACTCTTAAATCCATCCAGATCAAAATCTTTCAGAAATTCATCTCTGACCCTGATATTATTATCTGAAAGTAAGGTTTTCAGTGAATCAACTGTAAGGTTTTGGACATCAAACTTAGGCAATCTGCCTATAATACTTCTGCTCATAATACCTCCTATGCAGTAAATGAATCAATTAAAGTTTCTTCGATTTTTCGTATGCTCTGACAACGGCATCTGCCACATGGCTGCGGAATGCACCTGCCTCCAGTGCCAGCACTCCCTCAATGGTGGTACCGCCTGGACTGCATACAGCATCCTTCAGCTCTCCCGGATGTCTCCCCGACTCCATCACCATTCTGGCAGATCCCAGCAGTGTCTGGGCAGCCAGCAGCTGAGCCTGAGCCCTGCTGAGCCCGCACTTCACGCCACCGTCAGCCATGGCCTCTATGAACATGAATGCATAGGCCGGTCCGCAGCCGGAGACTGCACTGCCTGCATCTATCAGTTTCTCATCCACAGGAAGAAGCTTTCCTGCATATTTCATCAACTCCAGAAACACACCGACTTCATCATCCTGTACACTGTCGCAGCAGTACATTATCATTCCCTCACATACTGAGGCAGGGAGATTAGGCATAATGCGGATGACAGGATAGTTTCCCACCATCCCTTTTATCCGCTCTATTGATGTACCGGCAGCCATGGTCACCAGAAAAAATCTATCCTTTCTGGAAGCCAGGATATTTTTTATCTCACCTAGCATGTCAGCCATTCCCTGAGGCTTTACCCCAAGGAAAATGACTCCGCACTTTCCTGCAATGTCACCGATCTCTGCGGCACTTGCCCCGGTCTCTGCAGCCAGTGCATCACGCTTGGCCACATCCCTGTCAGTGATCATTATATCAGAAGGTCTCACAGCCTTCACAGCAGCCTTTATAAGGGAACCGCCCATATTTCCGCATCCAATAAATCCATAATTCATCATAATATCAATCCTCTTTATCTGATCTGTCCGCTGCCCTCAACCACATACTTGTAGCTGGTAAGCTCCTCCAGTCCCATAGGTCCACGTGCATGAAGCTTCTGGGTGGAAATTCCCATCTCACATCCCAACCCGAACTTGCCTCCGTCTGTGAATCTGGTGGAAGCGTTCACATAAACTGCGGCGCTGTCCACATTGGCAACATAATAATCAGCCGTCTTTTTATTTTCAGTAATGATCGCATCGCTGTGGTGTGTGGAATGAAGTGCAATATGGCGCACTGCCTCCTCTACATTCTCAACTACTTTCACAGCCAGTATGTAATCCAGAAATTCAGTGTCAAAATCTTTATCTGTGGCAGCAGTTCCAGGAATGATCTTCAGAGCCTCATCACAGAGCCTGAGTTCCACAGGTTTCTTTCCTGCCGCCTGTCTGTCCTCCACCAGGAGCTTTCTCAGCTTCGGGAGAAATTCAGCTGCAATACTGCTGTTCACCAGACAGGTCTCCTCTGCATTGCAGACGGAAGGGCGCTGAGTCTTGGCATTCTCGATTATCTTGAGAGCCTTGGTCTGGTCAGCCTCTTTATCCACATACACAGAACAGATACCGGTACCTGTCTCTATGCACGGCACAGTGGCATTCTCCACACATGCCCTGATAAGCCCTGCACCGCCACGTGGGATCAGCATATCCACATAACCGTTGGCTTTCATCAGCTCAGTGGCACCGGCGCGAGTAGTATCGTCAAGTATATTGATTATGGCAGGTGAGATCCCGATCTTTTCCAGTCCCTTCCTCATAGCATCCACAATGGCGTGTGAAGAACGGTATGCCTCCTTGCCGCCACGGAGGACGCACACATTTCCGCTTTTTATGCACAGTGCGGCGGCATCAGAAGTCACATTCGGACGGCTCTCATATATTATGGCCACCACTCCCAGCGGAACTGATATTTTCTTCAGGAGCAGCCCGTCAGCCGTGGTACGCTGAGTGAGAAGCCGTCCCACAGGATCAGGCAATGCCACCACCTCACGGATACCCTCAGCCATGCCGCTTATACGCTCACGGTTCAGCATCAGCCGGTCCAGCATCACATCACTGACCTGTCCGCGCACGGCATCCAGATCCTGAGCATTTACAGCCAGAATAGCATCACAGCCCTCCTCCAGTGCATCAGCCATTGCCAGAAGAGCTCTGTTCTTGCTGTCCGCATCCATAGAAGCCAGATACATCTTTGCATTTCTGGCAGATTTCAATATATCAGAAGTAGTCATCTCATTTTCCTTTCTTTCCGTAAAAACGGGTGCCAACAGATCTACCTGCCACAATGTCATAAAGCGATTCTGGTTCCGAACCGTTGGCTATAACCATGTCGCACCCAGCCTCAGTACATATCCTGGCAGCCACCAGCTTGGTCTTCATGCCGCCAGTTCCCAGACTGGAACCGCTTCCTCCGCCAAGAGCCATTATCCTGTCATCGATCTCATGAACCTCAGGAATCAGAACCGCACTCTTATCAACAGACGGATTGGCAGTGTACAGACCGTCAATGTCAGAAAGGAGAATCAGCAGGTCAGCCTTTGCGCTTGTGGCCACAATAGCTGCCAGTGTGTCGTTGTCTCCAATGACGATCTCCTCTGTGGCTATGGTATCATTCTCATTTATTACAGGAATCACCCCCATCTCCAGCAGTCTGTTCAGTGTGTTGGAGAAATTGATATGCCTGTCCTCGTGTTTTATATCTGCGGCAGTTATGAGGATCTGTGCCACAGTATGATTGTATTCAGAAAAGAGCCTGTCGTAAGTGTACATAAGCTCGCACTGTCCCACCGCCGCAGCAGCCTGTTTTGTAGGCATATCAGACGGCCGGTTTTTCAGAGAGAGTTTGCCCACGCCCATTCCTATAGATCCTGATGAAACCAGGATGATCTCAATCCCGGAATTCTTCAGATCGCTGATGATCTTGCATATCTCCTCAGTACGTCTTATGTTCAGCCTCCCGCTGGGATATGCCAGGGTGGAAGTACCTATTTTTACAACAACCTTCATTATTTCACCTCATTTTTTCAGCAGTGAGCCCAGAAGACCGCGACCGCACTTGAACAGAGCATTAACTGCCTCTCTCTTGGCTTTTGTAGCCAGCATCTTCTCAAGGCTGCCAAGAGCAGAATTGTCATGCTCACGCTTTTTCTCACGCTCTATCCTGGCCTGCTCACGTTCGATCCGTGCCTGTTCTTTCTGCTGTTTTTCCAGCTCCTTCTGTGCGGCAATCTCGGCAGCCTGACGCTGCTTTTCCTCCAGCTGTCCGGAGAGGATCTCAAAAGCCGACTCTCTGTCCAGAACTCTTTCATATTTTCCAGCCACCATGGAACTTCGGACGATCTGCTGACGCTCATCCTCGGTGATCGCACCGGCCTGTCCCTCAGGAGGAAGAATTATGGCCCGTTCAACCACAGATGGACTTCCCTTGCTGTCAAGGAATGAGACCAGAGCCTCACCCACAGAAAGCTCAGTTATGACCTTTTCGGCATCGAAAGCAGGATTCTGTCTGAATGTTCTGGCAGCAACCTGCACAGCCTTCTGATCCTTCGGTGTGAATGCCCGCAGTCCGTGCTGGACCCTGTTGCCCAGCTGTCCCAGCACTGTGTCAGGAATATCGGCAGGATTCTGTGTGCAGAAGTATACGCCCACCCCCTTTGAGCGGATCAGGCGCACCACCTGCTCAATCTTCTCCAGAAGTGCCTTCGGAATATCACGGAACAGCATATGAGCCTCGTCAAAGAAAAACACCAGACGCGGCTTGTCCAGGTCTCCAACCTCAGGCAGCTGCTCAAACAGCTCTGAAAGGAGATAAAGGAGGAATGATGTATACACCTTAGGTGAATTTATTATCTTGTCACTGGCCAGAATATTGATGATACCCTGCCCCGCCCGTGTCTGCATGAAATCGAAAATATCAATGGCAGGCTCGCCGAAGAACTTGTCACCACCCTGGCTTTCCAGATTCAGCAGTCCGCGCTGGATGGCACCGATGGACGCAGGAGACACATTGCCGTATGAAACTGTATATTTGCTGCGGTTGGTCCCAACCTCCTCCAGCATCTTGCGGAGATCCTTCAGGTCGATGAGCAGAAGTTTCTGGTCATCTGCGATGCGGAACACCATGGAAAGCACATCGCTCTGAGTATCGTTCAGATCCAGTATTCTGGACAGCAGCATAGGTCCCATCTCAGACACTGTTGTGCGGAGAGGATGCCCCTGGATGCCGAAAACATCCCAGAAACACACAGGGAAACCGCGGTAATTGAAGCCCATTTCCCTGAGTCCGTTATTCTCGATGCTCTTCTCGAAATGGACATTACTGCCGCCAGCCTTGCTGACACCTGATAGGTCGCCCTTTATATCTGTGGCAAACACAGGGACTCCCATAGAACTGAAAGTCTCTGCCATATTCTGCAGTGTGCATGTCTTTCCTGTACCTGTGGCACCGGTGATCAGACCATGCCTGTTGGCCATTCCTGGCAAAATTCCAAGCTGCTGCTCACCAGCCTTGGCAATATAAGTTGTTCCAGATTTAGTTATCATAGGTTCATGGTTGCTTTATTTTCGATTTATGTCAACTAAAAAATTATGGTATGCCGAGAAGAAAAAAGTATCGCAGGATAATTTAATCATTATTCTTTAATTTAGAAGAATAACAGCAGGAGTGAACGAAAAGAAGGCACAGGCAATAAGTCACTGTCTGAAAGGATCTGACTCCATAATATTTACTGCAGGATCATACTGTCATTTGTCATACTGTGCTTTTTGATTTTTCTGAAACGGGCAGCCAGATCATCGGGTGTGAGTCTCTGCTTTTCCTCGCCGCTTATATCAAGGATGATCTCTCCGGCATCCACTTCTTCAGTTCCTCAATACCACACTTAAATTGTCAAAAAAAGCGCTTCCATATTGTGAATCAAGATGTTTTTCAGAAATATCTTTTCCAATGTTCCAATAAAGATTCAGCATTTCTTCATTCACAGCAGCTGATTTATCTTTCAAATATATCATTTACGACTGAATAAGTTTCTTCAATTCCTCAATATCCGGCATAACTTTCTTGATTTTTTCAGGCATATCTTCCATGGATTTATATGTTGAAACACCCATTGGCTTGTCATAATCCTGAATTACATATTCAACAAATTCTTTGTTCATTGATTTGCACAAAACAATTCCGATTGTAGAATTTTCGTGCGGCTTTTTAACTTTATCATCAAGAATTCGCAAATATGTGCAAAGTTGTCCCAGATACGAAGGCTTAAATTCACCAGTTTTAAGTTCGACAACAACAAGGCAATTTAATTCACGGTTAAAAAACAGCAAGTCAGAAAAGAATTCTTCTCCGTAAGCTTCAAGATGATATTGATTTCCGACAAACGTGAAATCCTTACCAAATGTCATAATAAAATTTTTGATATTTTGAATAATCTGATTTTCTACAACCTTTTCATCAACATCCTGTATATCTCGTTCTCCAATTTCTTCAACATTGATAAAGTCAAGCAAGTATTCATCCTTGAAAATCTGAACGGCTTTTCTAGCCTGTTTTGCAGAAGAAAGTGTATTTACAAAATTATTCGGCAATTCTTTTTGATGTAAAAAATCATTTCGCTCAATAGATTTAT
>JAKSTW010000025.1 GCA_024402405.1 Spirochaetia bacterium
CAGAACCGCACTGGTGGAACGTCCGGAACTGAGTATTTCTGATGTGACCGGTGACTGGCAGAATATGGACTGCTATTATGGGATGGAATCGCCATTGCCTGAACTTTCTGCCGCAATGAAAGGGTATGGTCATGCTAATTTCAGGAATGATTTTGACAATGTGTACAGAAGACAGGCCCTGATCGCCAAGCTGTCTGTTCCTGTCTCGGTGATGCCTGTTGCAGAACTGACGGCAGATTCAGCTGCTGATGAGTCTGTTTACCGCAGATTCGGCTGGACCGATACTGCAGGATTTGAGCATTATCTGAAAGTGCCTGCTGATGAGAAAGAGCTGGCTGCTGTCATAAAGAAGATACAGGCTGGATCGCCATCTGGAAATGTCACTCTGTATCAGGATTATTTTATACCGTCAGTTACACTGGCACGGGCTGTGAACCAGGTGGGAGGATCGTTCTCGGATATCTCTGTGAAGGTGGGGGAGTCCATTACTATCCGGACTGATAAAAGGGAGCTGAAAATTCCTGTGGATGACAACTGCCAGATGCTGATTAACTATGCGGGAGCTCCAGGAACATTTCAGGTCAGGTCATATTCTGCATATACATCCACAAAACCACTTGATGAGCCTGATAAATGGCCGGCTACCAAGGCACTGGGAAACAAGATCGTCATGGTCGGTGCTTATGCTCAGGGAATGGCTGAGGATCAGAAACTGACACCGTATGGTCTCATGTATGGGGTGGAGATCCATGCCAATGCCCTTAATACCATACTGCAGGAGAATTTCATTCACAATGTGCCGGTCTGGATCGATATCCTGATCCTGGCTGTTTTTATTTTCATGACCGCACTTGTTGTATGCCGATTTTTTCCGCTGATCTCTTTTTTAATATCAGTGCTTGTCATTGCCGTGCTTTTCTTTGTCCAGAGCTTTGTATTTGACAGATGTCATTATCTCTTTCCATTTACGCCTGTGGCTTTGGGAATATTTCTGACTTTCATTTCTGTGGTGCTGTATCGCGTCATAAACGGCGAGAAAGACAAGAAAATGATAAGGAATATGTTCGGCAAGTATGTGTGCCCTGAATTTGTGGATCAGATGATAGAGGAGGGCAAGTCGCCTGAACTCGGTGGTGTGGATAAGGATATAACTGTGCTTTTCTCAGATATACGCGGATTCACATCCATGTCAGAAAAAATGACACCGCAGGAACTGGTAAAGCATCTGAATGAGTATCTTACAGCTATGACAGATATCATAATTGATTATTATGGTACTCTGGATAAGTATGTTGGAGATGAGATCATGTGTTTCTGGGGCGCTCCTGTGGATGTGGCTGACCATGCGCTTCTGGCCTGCAAATGCGCGCTGAAGCAGATGGAGGTGCTGCACCGGATTAATGAGAGCTGGCCTCCGGAGAAGAGAATAAACATAGGTATAGGCATAAACTCAGGAATCATGACGGTAGGCAACATGGGCTCTGCCGGACGGATGAATTATACGCTTATGGGTGATAATGTGAATCTTGGAGCCCGCCTTGAGGGAACCAACAAGGAATATGGAACCAATATAATCATCAGTGAATATACTTACGAGAAAGTTAAGGATCATGTTGTGGTCAGGGAACTTGACAATATTCGCGTCAAAGGAAAGAATAAACCTGTAGTGATTTATGAATTGCTGGATGTTGTGGGCGGTTATGATAAAAACTAAGATCAAATATATTCTGACATTTGCTGCTGTTATGGTTTTCTCTGGCTGCGGGCTGTATTCTTATCCTTATATAGAGGCTCCTAATGTGTCTAAAGTAGTTGGTGGTGGTGTCACTGAGTGTATAATTGAGAATGCTTCCGGAAACGATCCTGAGGTGTTCCGTGGATATGAGATCTACTATAAATTCTATGATCAGAATAAACGACTTGCTGAGCAGCGTGATGACCATAATGCCATATTTGCCAAGGAAGAGCCTGATTATACAGCACTTCTGGCTGTAGGTTACAAACGGTGCCGGGTTATCAAAAATATGAAAAAAGATACCACAGTGCCTATGATACCGATTCCGTCTGGTTTCAGAGAAGATGATTTTAATATAACGATTGACTTCAAGACACTGGCATCCGGATCAAACGATGAACATGCAGAACTGCTGGCTGAATTCAAAACTATGCCTATCGAATCCATACCATTGTACAGGTGCATTGAAGATACGAAGCCTGAGTCCTGGGAAACACCTGGAGATATCAATAATGTTTATAAGGATTTCAACAGCATAGACCTGGAATATGAAGAATGTCATGATTCAGACCTGCCGACAAAAGAAGTGTCTGTGTCCATGTATATTCTTTCTTATGGACTTTATGACAATGTATACAACCTTTACAGCAAACCTGTATGGCTGGGATATGTGAACTGCTGGAATTACTGAGTTATGGATAATCTGATCGGTTATTATCTGAACATCGGAACGATTTATGTGCTTGTTGGCTTTGCCATGACACTTATTCTGTATTATGCGTACAAAAAGGATTTCTTCGGAAATTTCTGGACAGTTCTGATCATAGCTGTCATCGGTTCATTTCTTGGAGCCATAATTGAATATATCTTCCATGATCTTATTGTTCTCATGACAAAAATATCCGGATCGATAAATATTTTTCCGCCGATAGTGATATCATGGCTTGTGATCTATATATATCATAAGGTCAGCAGCCGCAATGACCGCGATGAATAACATACAGGCATTGCGTCATATAACAGATATTCTGTCGACTTTTTTATTTCCCTTGAAAAAGGGAAATATGATTATGTCAGTAATTCTTTTTTCCTGAACAGATCATCATCTTTGAAGCATTAGGATCAATTATCTTCTTCTGGACCTCAGCATCAAATTCTGCAGGTGTGTATTCCTCTATGGAAATTGATATTGCTTCCTGCGGACATCCCCAGAGTTCCAGGAATGTCTTGTTGATCCTGTCAACGACTTCCTGCTTGATCTTTTCATCTTTCTTATAAGCTTTGATTGCAATATATGGCATTTTTTCATCCTCCGGTGGTATTATATCATTACTGGCCTAAAAAAGCTTTAATTTCCTGAAGTTTTTTTTCACCAAGTTTTATTCCTTCCTCATATATCTTCTGGTAGATTGCAGGATCGTGTTCCGTGATCTTTATTTTCAGCGGACTGTCTGGCAGCAGAACCATGGTATTTCCCAGTTTTTCTTGCTGAAAAATATATTCTTTCTCCTGATTGTACATAACATGGCGCTGTTCCATTCCATGCACTATCTGTGGATAATCTTTCAGCTGGTGCCGTATTATACCGATGAAACCTGTAAGTTTTTTCACAAAATCCCTGGGTTGCGTCAGGATCACTATGTTTCTGTTATAACCCATTTCCTGAAATTTCCTCAGCGGTATGGAATCAGTTATGCCTCCGTCCAGCAGCTTATGTCCGTCAACTTCGACGATTCTGGAAGCCACTGGCATACTGGCTGATGCGCGGAGCCATTCCATCTCATCATGGTCACAGGTCTTCAGTTCCTTATATATCGGCTTGCCGGTGATGCAGTCTGATACCACCACATAAAAATGCATTGGATTCTCCAGGTATGTCTTCATATCGAAAATATCATATTTGAAAGGAATCTGATGGTAGCAGAAATCAGCATGGAAAAGATTTCCTGTGAGTATGAGATTTCGCCAGCTGCGGTACCTGTGGTCATTGCAAAATCTTTTGTTGTAACGAATTACCCGGCCTATCTGTCTGGATTTGTAATTTATTCCGAATGTAGCTCCGGCAGATACACCTATACCGCCGTCAAATCTGATATTATTACGCAGCATCACATCGCAGATCCCTGCAGTGAACATACCGCGCATTGCTCCTCCCTCAAGGATCAGTCCGGTTCTAGTTTCACTCATGAATTTAATATAACAGCAAATAGCAGAATTGCAAATAAAAAGCCGGAGTTTTTTTAGCTCCGGCACTGCTGATGTTTTTTGGGAGATTCATTTTCAGCAGGAATACACTTTTATATCTTTGGTCTGATGGAAAGACTGCAGGCGTGCGATGGCCTTTTTTTCGATCTGGCGTACCCTCTCTTTTGTCAGATCGTAGATTTCCCCAATTTCCTTAAGGGATTTCGGTTCATTTCCACAGAGACCATAGCGCTGTTTAAGGATCTCAGCCTCTTTTTTAGGAAGCATTGTCAGTAATTTTTCGATCTCCTCTTTCAGCGATATATCCATAAGCTCCTCTTCAGGAAGCCTGTTAGTCTTATCCTCAATAAAATCACTGAGATATGATGTATCTTTGTCACTGTTGCTTATCGGCGTGTCCAGTGATACATATTCTCTTGATATATTCAGCAACTCAAGCACAAGGTTTTTGTCCATATTCAGATGTTCTGCCAGCTCTTCAGCCTCAGGTTCTCTGCCATTCAGCTCAAACATTGTTTTTCTGGCTTTCTCGATCTGAACCAGCTCACCGAATCTGTTCAACGGAAGTCTGATCATCTTGGATTTCTCACCTATAGCCTTGAGAATGGCCTGGCGGATCCACCATACAGCATACGATATGAAATGATATCCTCTGGTGACATCATATTTATCTATGGCATTTATAAGTCCTATGTTGCCCTCATTTATAAGATCAGAGATCGGAAGTCCTTTGTTCTGGTACTGCTTGGCTACATTTACCACAAAACGGAGATTTGATTTTATGAGCAGTTCCTTTGCTTCTTTGTCACCCTGAACCGCAAGACGCGCATATTTCTCCTCATCATCATGTGAAAGCAGCGGAATTCTGTTGATTTCTTTCAGGTATGTTGCAAGAATATTGTCGTCTTTTCTCATACTGTTTTTTTTCTTCTTTTTTATGGTGCTCATATTTTACCTCTACAACACTATAATTGCAATAACCGTGCCAACTCTTTAAGAATTTCAATTATATAAATCATTATAATGTAAGTATTTATTAAATCGTAAAAAATGACGCTGTCAGAAGACATGATGCATTGTGTCATTATGATGCAATAGCATGAAAAGCAGTTTAAAATGTATCATAATGACTCAAATGAGCAGGATTATATTGACCAGTGTTCCTTTATTTTCGTATATTTGAGTAAAGATTATAAAATAATTTTAACTAGACATATTTTAGGAGGGTTTTGCTATGAAAGTTATACCATTGGCAGACAGAGTTCTTGTAAAAACTGCTGAACTTGAGGAGAAGACAAAGAGCGGTCTTTTCATTCCTCAGACTGCACAGGAAAAAACACAGATCGGACTGATCACAGCTGTTGGCGATGATAAGGAAGCCATCAATGTGAAGGTAGGTCAGAAAATAATGTATGATAAATATGCCGGAACAGCTGTAAAGGTCGATGGTGCTGAATATCTTATCCTTAAGGCTAAGGATATTCTGGCAGTTATCGAAGACTGATTTTTATTGTCAGCTGATAAAAAGCCACATCATATCGATGTGGCTTTTTTTATTCATTGTCTTTATTATCTGTATCTATCAGACTTCCATCCTGTGCTATCTGGCCTGAGCGGAAATAGAACAGCAGTGCACAGCACAACAGAGCTATTCCAGAGAAAAAGAAGCCGCTGAAATGATTTCCCATGAATATTATTCCTGCCAGTGCGGCAAAAAATATCCGGTAGCTGATGAAAAGTGATGTCATCACAGGATCGAGGAGCTGCTGTGCATATATCTGGAATGTGAATGCCAGACTGCAGACAAATATTCCGGTATACACTATGGAACCCCAGGACGATATTATTGCTCCTGATTCAGGCTTTTCGGTCAGTAACATAAATATCAGGTTCAGAATTCCTGCTGTGAGAAACTGTATGAGCGCTGTTCTGAGCGGATTGCCTGACTTGGCGAATCTGTCTGTCATGATAATATGTACTGCTGTTCCTAGAGCAGCCAGGATCCCGAGAATTTTATCTGCTGTGAATGATATCTTAAAAAGTCCGTTCTGATGAGTGATTATATACAATCCGGCCATGGTCATCAGTATGCATCCCCAGTTGCCTGATGAAAGCTTTTCACCTGAGATCAGAGCATATATCGGTATTATAATAATGAAGAAACCGGCGAGAAAACTGTTACCGCCAAAACGGTACAGGCTCATGGCTATAAACAGGGATATTCCGCAGAATATTCCGTTTTTTATGCTTCCCTTCTCTCTGCATTTTGATAAAAAGACAAAAGGAAGAAGCAGGATTGCCGCCAGAAGTGTTCCCATGGCATTAAGAGTGAATGAACCTGTTTTCAGGCTTCCGCTGCAGAATATGCTGCCCATGCCCCAGATGACTGATGCTGCAAGTAATAAAATAAGTCCGAATATTTTGTTATCTGTTTTCATAATATTAAACTATAGGAATAAAATATTTAAAACAAGTAGAAATTAAATCATTTCTTGTGTATATTATAAGTGAACCCGGGGGTGAAAATGGTCTCGACTGGAGACTTTTGAATCATGGGCTGCAAGTAGAGCCTGCTGACTCTTAAATCCGGCAAAAAAATTTATCTGCTAACACAGATTACGCTTTGGCTGCCTGAGGGCTGCCACGAACCTTCGGAATGCGGTTCCTAAGTCCGAGCAGGTTTGTCACAAACTGGGACTTGCTGAGATAAGTTCCTGCGGTATTTCAGGACTTTTAGCAGGATATGGATAAAGTCGGGTCTGTTTTGGGAGCTGCCTTTACCCTAAATTAAGCCAAAACTAAGCTTGTAGACGTTCATGGGGCAATCTTCAGGACGCGGGTTCGACACCCGCCACCTCCATACCCTTTTTTCAGGAGGTAAAAAATGTACATTGATTCATCTGCCACTCAGATTGCAAAAGAGCGGTCACTTCTTAAGAATGTTTACCTGTGGATGACAGCCGGACTGCTGCTGACAGGACTTACATCACTCTGGGCAATAAGTGATATATCCAGAATAAACAGAATGCTTCAGGGCGGAACATTGTGGATGCTGATAATAGCTGAATTTGTCCTGGTGTTCATGCTTTCAGGACGGATAATGTCAATGAAGCCACTGACTGCCACATTGTGTTTCTGCGCTTATTCAATACTTAACGGACTGACTCTTTCTGTTGTTTTCCTGGTTTATACCCAGGAGAGCCTGACTTCCACATTCTTCATCACTGCCGGAACCTTTGGTGCTATGAGCCTGTATGCCATGACTACCAAAAGGGATCTGTCCGGAATGGGACATTATCTGGTCATGGGACTGTGGGGAATCATCATTGCTTCTGTTGTAAATATATTCCTTAAAAGCTCATCTTTTGAGTATATGATCTCTTATGCCGGTGTCCTGGTATTCTGCGGACTTACTGCATTTGACACACAGTATATACTGAGCATGAGCAGAAACTTCTCATCTTCTCTGGATGAAAGTGATTATATCAGATTTTCAATCGTGGGAGCATTGAAACTTTATCTGGACTTTATAAACATGTTCCTGTATCTGCTGCGTATTTTTGGAAGAAGGAATAACTGATGCGTGTTACCGGGGGTATCTATTCAGGGCGTACTGTCAGATGCCCAAAAGGGGTCATACGTCCTTCCATGGACAGAATGAGAGAGTCTGTATTCTCGATCCTTGGAAATATTGAGGGGCTTTCTTTTCTTGACCTGTTCAGCGGTTCAGGCATTATAGGCATTGAGGCCGCTTCCCGTGGCGCTTCTCCAGTGGTGCTTGTGGAAAAGGACTTTATCAAGAAGAATGTGATACGGGAAAATTATTCTTTCGTGGAAAGCGATATAAGCCTGCGTCTTATGTCGGTGGAGCGTTATATCCAGCTGGCTGAGCCTAAGAGTTTTAATCTGATCTTTTTGGATCCGCCGTTTCCTAGACAGGAGAAAAAGAAACTTATCGATAAGATCGGTGAGAAACAGATCCTCCGTGATGGCGGTATTCTGATGATACACTACCCTGCCGAAGATGAACTCGACAGGGTGGAATTTGAGCATTTCAGACTGATAGACAAACGTAAATATGGCCGGTCCATCGTCCTTTTCTTCCGCAATAGACCAGATGAGGATCACTCCTGGGAACAGGAAGTGGAGAACACTGAGGATAATAGCTGCGATTCCCAAAGCTGATTTGCATTTGTTCACAGATTTATAATAGTTGTCCAGTATAGGCTGTACTTTTGCTGCGGCTTTCTTTTCTGCAGTTTCCTTTGCTGCGGTCTCCGCTGTGGATCCTGCTGTTTCGGCTGATTCTGCCGGATTAACTTCTGCAGCTGCTTCTGTCTGAACTGGTTCTGCGGATTCCGGCACAGGTGTTTCAGCAGATGCTTTTTTAGATCTGATGTCACTGATGAAATAAAGACATATTGCAAAGCATGATATTGCTGTGATGATGTCTCCCGCCACAGGAACATCACATGAACTTATGATCTTGAAAAGTCCTGTTATACCTGCGACTATGGCAAATACAAGTTTTGGAGTTTCATTTTCAAAGAATTCTGCTATATTTACAACCGCAGGACATTTTTTTGCAAAGATCTCATTTGCAAAATAAAGACCACCTATAAGGTTTACAAAAATCGCAAGAAAATAAAATTGTACCATAAACATTTACCTCTGAATTAATAATATAGTCAGTTGCTTTCTTCCGTCAATTTATTTTTTTCATCTTTCAGCATTTTATCTACCATCTGGAGCTTTTTCTGCAGATTCTCTATTGCTTTCTCCAGCTTGGTCTTCTCAGCTTCCAGCTTGTCTACCGGTGAGATTTTGATTTCTGTTCTTTCGTGGATGATATTGTTTTTCACCGTGTCAACAGACTCACCTTCCTGAAAGGCTTTCTGTACTGATTCTCGTTTGGCATCATCCTTAACGCTTGCCACAGTCTTCATATTATCATAACCTATGGACGGATCCACATCATATTTCTCTATTCTGAGCAGCGTATTGGCTGTTGTTTTGGGAATACCAAGCTCTCTGTCCACATAATCATCGAAACTCAGATGATTTTTCAGACACAGGTTTCTGGCGTTATTCAGTATTTCTGCCAGCTCACGCATAAGTGAACCGTTGGGTACCAGAAACTCATTTTTGATTTTTGATGTCAGTTCCAGAAATTCACTGTCTGTCCTGAAAGGATTGTCATATAATCCTGTTTTCTCTGCTTTCTCAAGCAGCTGATGGAATACAGCCCAGAACTGTGCGGTATGGCATCGGTTCGACAGCACAACACCGCCGGACATAGAAGAGACCACATGATGTGTGAACTCGTGGATGGCAGTGTACATAAGGTCTGTATCGCCTTCCATGTTCTTGTTGTGTATGATTATTTCTCTGGTGGCTGGTTTATATAATCCGTCGACCTTCTTGCTTTTTTTTCCTGAAAATACAAGAGTGAAATCCGGAACTTCCGCCAGTGTGAGAAGTTTTTCCTTGAGCTGATCCTGGTTCATATCAGTCCTTGTAAATTGCACTGTTGAGTGCATCTGTGAAGAAGCTGCCGGCATTTATAGCTGTGAAAAACTTGCTGATCGCTTTTTCATAAGATTTCTCAAGAGTCGTGGCACTGCCCTTATATTCATCTGTTTCCAGAGTGAACATGACTAACCCCTCACTGTCACATACATAGAAAGCTCCGCTGACTGCTGTGTTGAAAATTCCATGGGCTGTCTCATTTTCTGCAGAATTGAAAAGTTCCAGTTCTATATGGAAGTTTTCTGTATCTCCCGGAGTTACCAGCTGCATTTTCAGAGCCTCACTGCTGAAAAATTCTCTGGTGCTGTCCATCAGATTTTCGCTATAAAGCTCATCGGCACATTTGAGACTGGTTGAGACTCTGGCATTGGCTACTGATACTTTCATCTCGCCTGATTTATTTATGCTGTCGAATACTGAATCAGGTATGTCTGCACCATCCAGAGCTATCTTGAATGTGAATGTGTTTTCACCTACAGGGATGTTTTCTGCTGATGGGAAAACACCGAAATATATTCCATTCTCACTGGTGATCACTCTGTCTATGAATTTTTCATTGATGTCATAGACTGCGATCTGAAGTTCTCCCGGTACAACTCCCTCCGAATCCTGCACTGTCAGTGCGACGTTGAAACTGTCGCCATAGTTTGTGTGAATATAATCAGGTGATGCTGTTATTTGCAGACCATTGGCTGTATCTGCTATCATGCCCTCGATATTGGCTTTGGCATCATCTCCATAAGGTGAACTGGCAGCTTCAGCGTAGGCTTTCTCCATAGCGGACAGTCTGGATGCGACTGAGGCGTTCGGAGCTGTGGCTGCGATCATATCTGTGATCTGCTGGTTCAGCAGATCTTTCTCAATATCTATGATATCATCAATGTCTGATCTCAATATTCTGGAAGTATATGAGCTGCCCAGCATGGATTTATTGGCAACAGTCTCGATCTTTTCCTGATGCTTCTCCATTATGACATCAGTAAGACCTTCATAAGCATATTCTGACTGAATTTTATCCAGCAGATTCTGAACTGATTTTTCAATTGCCAGATCAGCATCTTTGTTGTTGGACTGTCCCTTTGCTGATATATATTCACCCTTGCTGCCTGAATTTTTTAAATTTGAAAAATAATCTTTTACCTTTTCCACACCCTGGCTGAATTTGCCTTTTTCCTGTTCCTGTGTCTGTGTGTCTTCAGATCCTGTATTGCCACTGCGTGTCGTGGCACAGCCTGCAAATAATAGAGCAAAAATAATAAGTGATGTTATGAGTAAAAGATTCTTTTTCATATTCAATATTCCCTTTATTTCTTTAAATAATCTTTAAATAAAAAAGGGCTGTTCTGCAACAGCCCAATTTATAAATCAGTAACCCTTAGATGACTGCATCTTGCGATTTTTCTTCATCTGCTTTCTGAGAATTGCCTTTTTCTTACGAGTGTTGATTGTAGAAGGCTTCTCATAATATTCTCTTTTTTTCCATTCTCTGATAATGCCCTCTTTCTCAACCATTCTCTTAAAACGTTTGAGAGCTTTTTCCAATGGCTCATTATCATCAACCTTTACAAAAGCGATAGGAATCACCCCCTTCGGTAATCATTCTGTACAACCGCCTAATATAGTAGAAAATACCAAGGGTTTTGTCAATCGGTTATTTCTCCATATCCTGAATTACCAGCTGTGGAGTTGATTTATTCCTGAAAAAATTATTCTCGACCCGGAATATAACATTCACCCTGTCTTCTTTCTGGAATTCTTTGACTGCTCTGTCGGCACTGTTCCAGAAGATCGCAGGCCATAGGATTTTTCCGGTGTCCAGCGTCAATTTCAGATGTCCCTTCTCTTTCTGTCCCACTATATCCATGGTTCTGATGGTCAGTCTCTTGGCTAGGAAATACAGCGGAGGACAAGCCTCTCCATAAGGAGTCAGGCTGGATGCTATATCCAGGATCTCCTCGGTCAGATATCCTTCCGGCAGCTCAGCATCTATCTCCACCGGCGGCTTATCAGGTATTTCTATACCCTCATTTTCAATAAATTCATTGAGTCTGTTCTTGAAATTATCCAGATTTTCATGAAGAAGTGAGAATCCGCCTGCAAAATCGTGTCCGCCATAATCGATGAAGAATTCTTTGCAGTAATCCAGAAGCGGCATAATGGAATAATTCCTTATACTTCTGATCGATCCGATGATCTTGTCATCCAGAACAGAATATATGATCGCCGGTGCATTGAAATAGTTGGAGAACTTGGAGGCAAGTATACCGGTTATGCCACGAGGAACACCCTTTCCACCTGTACATACCAGTGAGCTGCTGAATTTCTCATGACTTTCCTTGGCGGAATGAGTAAGCTTTTCCCAGTATTCCTCTCCCAGCTTTTTACGCTGTTTGTTCAGGTCCAGAATTTTATTGCATAGTGATCTCACTTCCTGAATATCATCACTCAGAAAAAGACGCACAGCTGTTGACGGCTCTCCCATTCGTCCTGATGCATTTATGACCGGTGAGATATACCAGGCTATATCAGTGGAAGTGATCGTCTTATCAATGATCTTCTGTCTGGTGAGAAGTTCCAGCAGACCTTTGTTCTCGGTGGATGCTATGTTCTGAAGTCCTTTTTTGACTATGATGCGGTTCTCATCCCGCAGAGGCATAAGATCTGCTATTGTTCCCAAAGCAGCGAAAGGAAGTATTTTCCCATAATTTTCACATAGCTCAGGTGATTTTTTTAAAAGTATGGTTTTAAAAATAGCAATAAGTGTATCGATCTCACTGTTTTCAGATGAAGAATAACGGCTTTCTTTGCTGAGTTCTGTAAGTTTTAACAATCCCATGCCATTCATCTGAGGAAAAAGACTGTATATTTCAGGAGCCAGATCCCATGTCTGGAGATCGATTCCTGAGAAGATCTCACTGAAGAGTCTTTTCTGGTTCCGTGCTCCGAAGGTAATTATTGCTGAACCTGAGAAATAATTTATGAGCCGTGATGAGTCAATATTTTTAAGCACCCCTGGGACAAATGTCTCTGTGATCCTGGAGACTTCCACCAGATTGTACAGCTTCACAGCCTCAAATATGATCGAATTGCTGTTTCCTGGTTTTATATTCAGCAGAGTGATGTTCTTTCTGTAGAAATCTGTCCTGGAAAATTCCAGTGCCCATATCATCTTGGCCACAACACCGCAGCCTGCCAGATCCCTGAAAGGATAACCGCAGTCAGGTACTTTCGGATTGATTATTGCTGTGCATTCAGGCATTGTCTCCGGTGCTGTATGGTGATCCAGAACTATTGTGTCTATTCCCCTGGTGGCCGCATAGGCTATCTCATTCCTGCATGAGATACCGCAGTCCACAGTTATGAGCAGTGTGACATCCCTGGATGCCGCATAATCAACAGCCTCCATTGTGAGTCCGTATGGATCATCGCCCTCCGGGACTTTCCATAACGGTGAGAGTCCGTATTTTTCCAGATATTTGACCATGAGTACAGTGGATGTTATTCCGTCAGTATCCCGGTCTCCGAATATCATTATATTTTCTTTTTCAGATATGGCGTCCAGGATCCTGTCTACGGCATCTTCCATCATGCTGAAAAGAAACGGATTGTGCAGATAACGTATATCATCCTGAAGGTAGAATTTTATATCCTCAGGTCTGGTCACTCCTCTTCTGGCCAGGATCGATGCCATAAGCAGTGATATCTTATATTTTGATGCCAGCTCCTTTACCTCTGAGCTGTCAATGAATTTTTTATTATATTTCATCAGAAACCTTTATTTATTCACAAATTCTGGCAGTGTTCAAAGTGCATTCCAGGACAGACTGGATTTTGACCAGAAGGATTTCCCGCAGCTGTGCAGTGTCATTCCGGTCCAGCAGAATCCTGGATGCAGATGAAAGATCATTTGCCATGGTATAATCTATATAACGGAGGATTCCAGGAGAAATAACTGTATTTTCTGAAGTCCTGCATTTACTGCATAATATCACAGAATGGCTTTTCTGAAAATAAAGATAGGACTTTTTATCTGTTTTTTCATTGCAGATCTGGCAGAGATCCGTTTCCAGCGGATATCCGAAAAGCATGAGGATCCTCAGCAGAAACTGGTTGGTCATGGATGGTTCCCTGCTCTCAGGACTGGATTCCAGAAGTTTCATGGATTCCAGAAGAAGACTGTATATCTCTGCGGACGAATCTCCTCCGCCATGGCTTCTCAGAATTATCTCAAACCAGAGGAGCACTGCATTATATTTGGTCAGATTTGATTTGATATCAAAGAATACATTGTCAGGATTGAATTCCTCGATCTTTATTGTCTTTATGCCAGGCTTTCTGTAAAGGGTGAATGTTCCTGATGTTATCGGAGCCACCATAGGTCCCAGTCTGCTTTTTCCCTTATAACCGCCATAGGCTGTCAGATCCATGATACCATTCTCACTGGTGAATACTCTGACACCCTTGTGGTATTCACCTATCCGGAAATTCCGGAATATTATTCCCTCCTGCCTTTCATACCGCTCCATGTAAAGAGTCTAACTGCTTTATGATTATTTTACAATGGCAAATGAGAAATCTGCTGTGACACATATCCTGCCGCTGACATAACCGGTTCCTGTGGCAAAATAAAAAGGCCCCTTGCTGCCCTTTATGGTACATTCTGATTCAAAGATATCTCCGGGAACAACAGGATGCCTGAACCTGACTTTGTCCAGTCCGGTGAGAAACGGGAGAGTGCTGGCCGTGCATCTGTCTTTTAATAGAATGGAGGTAGCCTGGGCCATCATTTCACACAATATTACACCCGGAACTACAGGATGACCAGGAAAGTGTCCTCGGAGAAAAAATTCATCGCCTTTTATTCTGTATTTGCCGCAGGCTTTTCCGTCTCTGATCTCTGCCTCATCCACCAGAAGCATATGATCCCTGTGGGGAATGATTGCCATCAGTTCGTCTCTGTTCATTTTCATCTCACTTTTTTGAATGCTATGCAGGCATTATGTCCGCCGAATCCCAGGGAGATCGACATGGATAATTCCACATCAGCTTTCCTTGCCTTGTTTGGCACATAATCCAGATCGCATTCAGGATCCGGCTCTTTCATTCCTATTGTCGGAGGAATTATTCCCTCGCGCAATGCCATAATGGCCACAATAGCTTCCACTGCCCCTGATGCACCGAGCATATGTCCTGTCATTGATTTTGTGGCACTCATGAGGATCGACCCTGCTTTGGAACCGAATGCTCTGTGTATGGCCACAGTCTCTGCTTTGTCATTCATCTGTGTGCTGGTGCCATGGGCATTGATATAGATATGCCTGGCATTCTCCATTTCTGCCTCTTTTATGGCATTTATGATCGCTCTGGATGCACCTCTGGCATCAGGATGCGGTGCTGTGATGTGATAGGCGTCACAGGTGGAGCCATATCCGCAGAGCTCGGCGTAGATCCTGGCACCTCTGGCCTTTGCGTGCTCATATTCTTCCAGTACCAGTGCTCCTGAGCCCTCGCCTATGACAAAACCATGTCTGCGTCTGTCAAACGGTATTGATGCAGCCTCTGGATCTGCTGTGGTGGTGAGTGCCATGCAGTTTGTGAATCCTGCTACCCCTATTGGCGTTATGGCTGCCTCTGCACCGCCGGTTATTATGGCATCAGCATAACCATATTTGATGGTCCTGAAAGATTCACCTATGGCACTTGTACCAGTGGCACAGGCTGTGGTCACCGGAAGACATGGACCCTGTGCATTGAACTTTATGGCAATATTACCTGCTGCCATATTGGCTATCATCATCGGAATGAAATGCGGAGACACACTTCGTGGACCTTTCTCATTGAGTTTCCAGATTTCATCAGATATTGTGACCAGCCCGCCGATTCCAGAACCGAAATATACTCCAAGACGTTCAGGATCGATATTACCTGTGATACCGCTGTCATTCACCGCCTGCACAGCTGAAGCCACTGCATATTGGGTGAACAGGTCGCTGTTCCGGATCTCCCTTTTCTCCATGTAAAGTGACGGGTCAAAATTCTTGACCTCTGCTGCCAGTTTCACTTTATAATCTGCTGTGTCAAATCGGGTAAGAGGCCCTATTCCGTTCTTACCGGCAATGAGTGCAGACCAAAATGAAGTGACATCATTTCCTATCGGTGTGATCGTTCCCATTCCTGTAACTACAACTCTGCGCATTTTGATCTACCTCACATTGCTAATCCGCCATCCACACGGATGACTTCACCTGTTATATAATCTGAACCGTTTCCTGCCAGAAACAGCGCTGTCTCTGCTATATCTTCAGGAGTTCCGATTCTTCTCATCGGCACTGAGCTGATAAGTTCATCTCTGTTCCTGATTTCTGCTGACATATCTGTGTTTATGATTCCCGGGGCAATGGCATTGCAGCAGATTCCCTTTGATGCCAGTTCCCGTGCTATGGTCTTTGTCAGACCGATCATACCGGCCTTGGATGCCGAATAATTGGTCTGTCCCTGGTTGCCGCTGAGCCCTGCCACAGAGCTGATGTTTATGATTTTCCCTGAATGTTTTTTCAGAAAATACGGACTGCAGTGTTTAGTCATATTGAAAGTTCCCTTCAGGTTTGTATCTATCACACAGTCCCAGTTCTCTTCTGTCATGGAAAATATCAGACTATCTCTGGTTATTCCTGCATTATTCACCAGAATATCTATGGTTCCGAAATCTTCTGCAATTTTTCTGATGGTATTCTCAGATGCATGAAAGTCTGAGACATTGCAGCAGTAGCATCTGGCCTTTATCCCGGTACTGCTCAGCTCATGACATAAGTTTTCCGCCATATCACGGCTGGATGAATATATGATTGCAATATCTGCTCCGGAGGTTGCGAACTTCCTGGCTATGGCTTTGCCTATTCCTCTGCTTCCGCCGGTGATGACTGCCACTTTATGTTTCAGCATCCAGTGCCTCCAGTGTTTTCCGCAGACTTTCATGATCAGATACATTAAGAATTCTGACATTCTTATTCATTGCCATGGAGATTTTTATGACAAAGCCTGTAAGTGCAGTTCCTGGACCGCATTCAATGAAGGTATCCACGCTGTCGGAGATCATATTTTCTATGATTTTCTGCCATTTTACAGGGGAATTGATCTGTCTGGTCAAAAGTGTTTTTATATCGTGATGCATATATTTATCCGATGTATAATTTGAATAAATATCTATATTGGATTTTTTAAAATCATATTTTGTTAAAATATCAGAAAAACTGGAAGCCGCACTGTCCATAAATGGCGAATGAAAACCGCCGCTGACAGGAAGCTCCACATATCTGCCATGTTCAGATTTTATATCATTCCTGAAAAGTTCCATTTCATCAGGTGCACCAGAGACTATCAGCTGTCCGGGACAGTTATAGTTCACAGGGTATATATGTCTGTATCTGGCTGCTATCTCTTCAACTTTTCTGTCTTCAAGTTTGAGCACGGCAGCCATAAGTGCCCTGTTGTTTTCTGATGTTTTTGCCATGCATTCAGCCCTGTCGCATACCAGTCTGAATCCATCGGAGACAGAAAGACCTCCTGCAAAAGTCACTGCTGCAATTTCTCCAAGTGAAAGACCGGCAGTACAGTCGCACATGACACCTGCTTCCCTGAGTGCCTCAGCTGCTGCCAGATCCACAGCAAATATGCATGGCTGTGTGTTTATGGTCATAGATAAGATATCCGCATCACCTGAAAAGCACTGTACTGAAGTATCGGGCCGGATACTGTCAGCAGTGTGGAATATCTGTGCGGCAGCCTGGCTATGTTCATACAATTCCCTGCCCATACCAGTGTACTGTGCACCCTGGCCTGCAAACAGAAATGCTATTTTACCCATTTTGTACCCCGCAGCAGAATTTCACTCTGTTCCATTATTTCCCGGATCATTTCGGCAGATGTCTGTTCTTTTTTTATAAGTCCTGCAATCTCTCCGGCAATGAAGCATCCCCGCTCATTATCGCCATCCACAGCAGCCAGTCTGAGTGCTCCTACTGCCAGCCCCTCCAGTTTTTCATCTGAGATCTCTGAATCAGATTCCATTCTGGAATATTCTCTGGTGAATCTTGTCTTCAGACTGCGTACCGGATGTCCCAGCCTCCGTCCGGTGACAATGGTATCTATATCACTGGCCTTCAGCACTTTGTTCTTGTAGTTCTGGTGTATGCCGCATTCAGAGGCGACAAGAAAGCGAGTTCCCATCTGTATTCCGCAGGCACCCAGCATGAGTGCGGCTGCAAGTCCGCGTCCATCACCTATTCCGCCTGCCGCTATGACAGGGATATCCACTGCATCGCATACCTGCGGGATCAATGCCATGGTGTTCATCTCTCCGATGTGTCCACCTGATTCACCACCTTCTGCAATAACTGCATCAGCACCTGCTCTGGCCACCATCCTTGCTGTAGCCACTGACGGTACTACAGGAATGACTTTTATTCCGGCATCTTTCCACATCTGGATATATCTGGACGGATTGCCTGCCCCTGTGGTCACTACCGGCACTTTCTTTTCTGCCAGCACTTCTGCCACTGCCGGAGCATGAGGACTCATGAGCATGACATTTACTCCAAATGGTCTGGATGTAAGAGTTCTGGCTGTATCTATCTGTTCTTTCAGATATTCAACAGAAGCATTCATGGCAGATATTATTCCCAGCCCTCCTGCCTCTGATACAGC
Organism: Spirochaetia bacterium; assembly: GCA_024402405.1. Lineage (GTDB taxonomy): Bacteria > Spirochaetota > Spirochaetia > CADAEX01 > CADAEX01 > CADAEX01. The sequence continues at coordinate 18,173 of JAKSTW010000025.1, forward strand.
TGCAGCCAGATGTGAATCAGCGATCCAGGCCATACCTCCCTGCAGGATCGGATATCTGATATCCAGAAGTCTGCATATCTCAGATTCTATCATTTTTTCAGCTCCCTGAGCCTTTTTTCAATCAAATTGACCAGTTCACCTACAGTTGTGACTTTCTCATCAAATTCCAGTTCAACACCGAGTTCTTCTTCCAGCTGCATGATCATTTCCACTGTGTCTAAAGAGTCAATTCCCAGATCAATGAACTGAGTTGACGGTCTGACTGACTCCGGGTCAGCATCTGTGTGTTCTACTATAAGGTCTCTTAATTTCTCAAAAATCATATTCACTCCTTTTACCATGTGATGATGCAGGCTCCGCTGGACAGTCCGCCTCCGAAAGCACAGAGAGCTATTTTATCTCCCTGTTCCAGTTTTCCTGATCTATTCAATTCATCAAGCAACATGGGTATGCTTGCTGAAGATGTGTTTCCGTAATTTTTTATATTCATGCAGAATTTTTCTGCCGGGATATTCAGTCGTTTCTGTGCGAATTCAATGATCCTGCTGTTTGCCTGATGCGGGATGATATAGTCAATGTCCTCCGGCTGAAGTCCGGCTTTCCTGATGACAGTCTGCAGGTCGGCACAGATGGATTTCACTGCAAACTGAAAAGTTTCCTGTCCTTTCATACTGATGAAGGAATTTTCAGGCTGATCGGGAATTTTTATTATCTCATCATTCCCAGCGGCATTCAGTACTGATGCCAGGTAATTGTCCCCGGTCCCCAGCAGAACTGCACCTGCTCCATCTCCGAAGATCACAGCAGTACTCCTGTCTTTCCAGTCAACGATGGAAGAGAGTCGCTCAGCCCCAATCACCAGTATATGTCTGACTGTACCTCTGGCAAAGAAACCGGCCGCAGTATCCAGTGCATAGATAAAGGAACTGCATGCACAGTTCACATCCATTGCCGGACATGATGCGCCAAGTTTTTTCTGAACCATACAGGCCAGGTTCGGTGATCTGTACTCAGCTGTGATGGTGGCACAGATTATCATGTCCAGATCTTCCGGACGCACACCTGAGTTTTGCAGTGCGTTCTCAGCAGCCTTTGCTGCCATATCAGAAGTTGTCTCTGATACAGAGATATGTCTCTGACAGATTCCGACACGCTGCTGTATCCACTGGTCTGTGGTATCCAGCATTTCTGAGAGCTGGCTGTTGGTCACGATATTGTTAGGTGCATAACTGCCTGTGGATAAGATTCTGAAGCTGCTCATTTTATCTTTTCTATACTGTCCTTGAAGAAATTGTTCAGCTTGCCTATCGTTGTTATAAGAAATTTCTTCTCATCATCGGTAAGACCGTCGCTTATACTTTTCACCATGAAACGGTGGTAGTATTTATGATAAGCATCTACCTTCGCACCCTCTTTTGTAAGGAAGACCCTTACAGAACGGAGATCAGACTCGCAGGTATGTTTTTCCAGATAACCTTTCTTCTCCAGTTTGTTCACAGCCACTGTTACAGATGGTTTGGTGATATCCAGTATCTCTGCGATCTCGCTGATAGTCCTGCCTGCATTTTTTCCACCGCTGACAGCCTCCAGCAGATGTATCTCACTAATGGAAAGCTTTATTCGGCTGGAGGCATTTTTGATAGCTTTTTCTTCCAGAGTTATGACATTTTTATAAATGTCCACCAGAATGTCATTCAGCATCAAAGAAAATTCGTCCATGTAATATCCTTAATTAGTTTGTCTAACTAAATTGTAATATTATATAATTATGTTGTCAAGTATTTTTTTTTATGCTATACCATTTTTTGTAAGGGACAAAATGCATTATACGATATTATTGCTGCTCATATCCAATGTTTTTATGACATTTGCATGGTATGGACATCTGAAATTCAGATCAACTAACCTGCTTATTGTCATACTGGTAAGCTGGGGAATTGCATTCTTTGAATATATCTTTCAGGTTCCTGCCAACAGGATCGGTGCCAGATACTGCTCCACTGCCCAGCTGAAGATCATTCAGGAAGTCATATCTCTTTCTGTATTCTCTCTGTTCTCAATCTTGTATCTTAAGGAACAGTTCCGCTGGAATTATGCAGTTGCATTCCTATTCATTGTGCTTGCTGTGGTTTTTGTTTTAAAGAAATAGGGGTTTATCATGATAAGTAATTTTGAATTATTGAAGAAAAGAGCCGAGATAAATCAGTCTGTCCGCAATTTTTTCACCAGTCTGAATTTTCTTGAGGTGGAGACACCGATACTTTCTCCTGATGTCATTCCTGAATCACATATTGAACTTTTCAAGACAACTATGGTTTCATCATATAAAGATGAGAAGAAAGATTTCTATCTGCTTCCATCTCCTGAACTCTGGATGAAAAAACTCATTGCCCAGGGCATAGGAAATATTTTCCAGATCTGCAAATGTTTCAGAAACTCAGAGCAGACAGGCAGACAGCACAGTCCTGAGTTTTCCATGCTGGAATATTATGCCATGTACAAAGATTACAATTATTCGCTGAAACTGACAAAGGCCCTGTTCCAGTCGCTGTTTGAGGCTTTCCGTCCTGAGTATAATGAGCTGCCGTGGAATGTCATTTCAGTCAGAGATGCAGTATGTTCCACTACCGGAATTGATATCTACAGGTGCCGTGATGTGGAAAGTCTGCGGTCACAGGCCATCGCTCATGGTTTTGATGTGAGCAAAGGTTATGATACCTGGGAAGAGATTTTCAACAGGATCTTCATTGAGAGGACTGAAATTGATATATGCAGCAAGGGAATCACTGTTCTGATGGATTATCCGGTGCAGATTCCATGTCTGGCCAGAAAAAAACTGGGAACACCATATTATGAACGCTGGGAAATGTATATTGACGGCATTGAGATCGCAAACTGCTATACAGAAGAGCCTGATGCCGATGCAGTACGTGGATATTACAGACAGGAGTCAGAAGCCAAGAATAAATGTGCCATAGTACCGGTCGATGTGGATATGAACTTCCCTGATATATTCCATTCATTCCCACACTGCTCCGGTACCGCACTTGGTATGGACCGTCTGGTTATGATCCTTACCGGTGAAAGAGATATCAGCAACGTGATATCAATACACTGAATATAATTATGCTCAGATCTCCATGTTCATGGCATGGCGGACTTCTTTCAGGGTCTCGATTGCCATGGCTCTGGCTCTCTCAGCACCATCCAGAAGCACACTTCTGATATAATCTGGAGCTGCCTCCAGTCTTTTCCGTTCTGTTCTGAGCGGACGGAGCTTCTCATTAAGTGCTTCTGTCAGCTCTTTTTTCAGCATTCCGCCGCCGCCCATGCCTATTCTGGCTGCTATATCTGCCGGTTCCTCACCTGTACACAGTGATATGAGCATGAGAAGGTTTGCCACCTCAGGTCTGTTCACAGGATCATAGGTGATATTGCGCTCAGCATCGGTCTTGGCCTTCTTGATAAGAGAAGCTGTCTCATCTTCTGTTGCACAGAGCATAATGGCATTTCCGCGGCTCTTGGACATTTTCTGACTTCCGTCCAGTCCCAGGATGCTCGGTGTCTTGCTGAGAAGTGCTGCCGGTTCAGGGAAAATATATTCACCTGGCTTGCAGAATTTC
>JAKSTW010000026.1 GCA_024402405.1 Spirochaetia bacterium
AAGAACAGGAAAAAATCTGAAAAATCTTGCAGTTCAGAAAAATTTTTATTATAGTATATTGTAAATGATCCATTAGCTCAGCTGGATAGAGCGCTTCCCTCCTAAGGAAGAGGCCGCCCGTTCAAATCGGGCATGGATCATTTTTTTAATTTTCTCTGATCTCTTCTAATCTGTGTTCAAAGTTCATACTTCTTATATAACCTTTCAGTCGTTTGTTTATTGCCACAGTTTCTATGAGTCCTGCAGAAACAAGACCCTGAAGATCAGAACGGAGTGTCTTGACAGAAACATTGAATCTTGTTTCCAGATCTCTGCTGGTAAACATTGAGGCAGGTTTTTCCACATATATTTTCACGATTTGGATCTGCCTTTCATTCAGGCCGGGTATTTTATATTCAAGTAATGCATTATTCTCATGAGCTTTTCTGGCGAGGTAGATCTGTAATTCTTCAAAAGCCTGTTTCAGTGCTTTCAGATTATATTGAATAAAATATCCCAGATCAAAGTCATCCTGTTCTGTATATAAAAAAGATTTCTCATACTGACTTTTGCTTTTATAGATAACACGTGATATGGCAAGATATTCTGTCATCCAATATCCTTTTTTCAGCATATACCAATAAAAAAGGGAGCGGGCAGTTCTGCCGTTTCCATCAACAAATGGGTGCAGATATGAAATTATAAAATGCAGGATGATTGCTTTGATGATCGGATGTATGAATGGTCTATCTTCGTTTGCAAATTTACAAAGCTGATGAATTGTTTCATTTATTACTGTAAAGGATGGAGGGGTGTGTGCAATTTCTCCCGTTATTACATCCACGACAGATATATTGTTGTCAGTTCTGAATTTTCCTTCGTCCATAGGATCATCCAGTGTTTTTTCTGTTATTTGTCTATGTATCTCTAATATCAATTCAGGTGACAGATCATCATTTTTATGTTCTGAGAGATAATTGATAGTATTATAATTATTCAGAATCATCTGCTGACTTTTATCTTTTGGTTTTGCCTGTCTGCGAAGCATTTCCTTTGCTGCTTTGCGTGTTGTGGCTGCACCTTCCATCTGACTGGATGCGATGGCTTCTTCCATAATGGAGCTGATCAGATAATATTGTCTGTTTTTATCAGAAATAATATCAGAGGATGCAAGAGTTCCTCCAAAGTTCATGTCAAAATTATGAAGTATTTCCTGCATCCATTTGGTTTCTGGCAAGTAAGATGATATACAGATTGAAAAATTATCTAATGAAGTTGATCGAGCTTTTCTTGAAATTTTTACAGCAGTCCAAAAATCTTCTGCTTTAAATCCGGCAGGAACTTTATATTTGACTTTATCCCAATAAAGATATTCTTCATTTATATCGGAAATCGAAGAATCGTATTCCTTATTTATAAGGATTTTAAGAACTTCTGAATTTATGGATATTTCCGGAGCTTTTTCTATCATGTTTTCAAAGTAACATTGATTTTTAAATTTGACAATAAAAATAGAGGAAATTTTCTTCTGATTTCCCTTAATTTCCCTTTTTTAATTTTACCAGACACTCCATATCTGCAGTCTGAGGATAGAAATCAAACATATCAAGAAATTCTATTTTATATCCGCCTGATTCTGTCATTTTTCCCAGGTCTCTGGCCAAGGTAGTGAAATTGCAGGACAGATAATAGATATTTTCCGGCTGTTTCTTTATAAGATAACTGCATACACTTTCAGAAAGTCCTGTGCGGGGAGGATCTACAAAGACTGTGTCAAAACTGATATGGCTTCTTGGGGATTTTATCCATGCTTCTGACTTCATATTGAAGAACCGGCAGTTATGAAGATCCCTTATATTTTTTATTCCATAACGGGAAGACACAGGATTTTCTTCCACGAAGTACAGCGCCTGAAAGCGGTCAGCCATAAAAATTCCAGCAAGACCAATTCCTGAATATAAGTCCAGATATGTGTTTCCTGACTCTACATTCATGAGAAGTTCTTCCAGTACTTTCTGATACATGACCGGGTTGCTCTGGAAAAAGCACTGTGCACTGGCTGTCAGTTCTCTGTCTCTAAGTGTGAAAGTGAAGTCAGCTGCACCTGTATGAACAGTCCTGTTGTCCGGTGAATAGAATGTCGTCCTTTCATGAAGTCTGAGCTTTTCATTTTTCAGCACACTGTTTATGGCTGCATTGCAGATGGGGCATTCAGCTATAGGAAGCACTGTGTTGGTGGCTCCTGACATAAAGCCTGGTCTGCTGTCTGCTGTTGGGTGCAGCTGTACTCTGGCTCGGTACCCATAAGGCTCTGACGGAAAAACTCTGACTTCCGGCATCTTGCTCAGGTGACCTGTCCTGGACAGTGTTTCCAGCAGCATGTTTTTCTTCAGTTCCAGCTGCCTTTCATACTGTATATGCTGCAGCGCACAGCCTCCGCATCTGGTGAAAACGGGGCATTTTGGCTGTATTCTGACCGAATCATCATAGTCTGATATTCCTATGATTTTTCCCAGCAGATATCCTTTCTTCTGTTCTGTTATCCTGATCTCTGCTGTCTCACCCGGGATAGCATAAGGAACAAAAACGGCCATGCCATCTGCATGTGCCAGACAGCAGCCGTTTGAAAGGAGTTTCTCAAATTTTACAGTATATGTCTCAGATGGAAAGTCGCTGATGCTCATTGTTGTACATGGAGTCTCTGAGTGCTTTCACATCATCAGAAAGCAGGTATTCATCAAATCCCATCCGTTTGTCGATTATCTTGAAGTCAGGGCAGAATTCAATGATCCTGTTGGCTACAGTATCTGCAAACTGATGGTCATGGGTGTTCATGAGAATGACACCGGTGAAGTCTGTGAGTCCTGTATTCAGTGACTGTATTGATTCCAGATCCAGGTGGTTGGTAGGCTCATCAAATATAAGTGTGTTGGCACCGCTGAGCATCATCTTTGAAAGCATGCAGCGGACTTTTTCGCCTCCTGACAGCACATTTACCATCTTCAGTGCCTCATCTCCGGTGAAGAGCATTCTGCCTAAGAAACCGCGGATATAGCTTTCATCATCGGAAGTTGTATACTGGCTGAGCCAGTCCACCAGGCTTATCTTGTCCTCAAAGAATTTTGAGTTGTCCTTAGGGTAGTATGCATGTGATATGGTGATGCCCCATTCATAGGAACCGCTGTCTGGCTCCATCTCGCCCGAAATGATCTGGAACAGCACAGTCTTTGCCATGTGGTTAGGTCCTACAAAAGCTATTTTATCTCCATTCTGCACCTGAAGAGAGAAGTCTTTCAGCACCTGAACTCCGTCTATGGTCTTGGAGATCCCTTTTATATCCAGAATATTGCGCCCGCATTCCCTCTCAGGCTTGAAGCTGACATAAGGGAATTTCCTTGAAGTTGCCGGCATCTCTTCCAGTGAGAGCTTATCAATTATTTTCTTTCTGGAAGTGGCCTGCTTTGATTTTGATGCATTTGATGCGAAGCGCTGGATGAATTCTTTCAGTTCGGCAATCTTGTCCTCGCGCTTTTTCTTCTCATCTTTGCGCTGTTTTGCAGCAAGCTGGCTGGCCATATACCAGAAATCGTAGTTTCCTGCATACAGTTTGATCTGGCTGAAATCGATATCAGCGATATGTGTGCACACAGTGTTCAGAAAGTGTCTGTCATGGGAGACTACAATGACTGTGTTGGAAAAATGGCTGAGGAAATCTTCCAGCCAGTTTATAGATTCCAGATCCAAATGGTTGGTAGGCTCATCCAGCAGCAGAATGTCAGGGTTTCCGAAAAGCGCCTGCGCCAGCAGTACTCTCACCTTGTCACCGCCTGCCAGATCTTTCATCTTCATCTCATGCATCTCTTCAGGAATTCCCAGACCAGCCAGAAGTGTGGCAGCCTCAGGCTCAGCTTCCCAGCCGTTCATATCTGCAAAGTCACTTTCCAGAGCGGATGCACGGATTCCATCCTCTTCTGTGAAATTTTCCTTGGCGTAAATGGCATCTTTTTCCATCATCACGTCATAGAGCTTCTTGTGTCCCATGATCACAGTATGCATGACAGAATATTCATCAAATTCAAAATGGTTCTGCTTCAGTACAGCCATTCTCTCGCCCGGGGTGATCGTCACCACGCCCTCAGTAGGTTCGATCTCACCTGAAAGAATTTTCAGAAATGTTGATTTGCCGCTTCCATTGGCTCCGATAAGGCCGTAACAATTGCCTGGAGAGAATTTCAGGTTGACATCCTTAAAAAGTACCCGCTCTCCGTATTTTAATGTAATGCTGCTTGTGCTGATCAATTTTGTTTCCTTGCTTAGTAATCTATTTTTGTAGCGAAGTAGAGTCCGCCCTTGTTGTTGACCACTCCGTCTGTGTTCATTGTCCTGAAGAAATATGCGGTTCCTTTTTCCACCGCGTCAGATACATCCTCATCCACCAGTATATATCCAAGTCTGAACTGCACCCCTGCAGATGGCCTGATGACAGTACCTATCTCAAAGGATTGCAGACTTTTGTCTCCTGCCTGCATTTCCTTATAATCGTTGAAAGCAAATGCGATTCCTGCATTGAGACTCAGCCATTCAAGAATCTCATATTCTGCTTCAAGTGCTGCCACAGAGAGAGGAGACCAGGAGTTTTCTCCAAAATATTTATCAAAGTAATCAGAGCCTACACATCCTGCAATACTGGCTGCCAGTGTGAATCCCCATGCTGAGACAGCGGCTGAAATGCCATAGATCTCACCGTGCTTGTTGTCATCACTCATGGAATTGAGCCAGCCTCCTGCCTTTATGTTGGATATCCAGGAGTCTGTGCTGAAGTCCCTGTCGAACATAACCTCAACACCGGTAAGCAGATTATCTTTAACGTTTGGTTTCTGGAGATATACCTCGACCCAGATAGGGAGGTCGAACTTTGTGCCGAAATCCACTCCCACACCTGTGAGAAGCTGCATTTCGTCATTCTGGAGTTTTCCGCTTTTTATGGCGGGTTTTCCGGTATTGTCCACCTCAGCCACTGTATCAAAGCACATGGCGTAATATGGCCGTATCATTCCGTCCAGAAATGAGAGCTCGATTCTGAAACCTGCATCTCTATCCAGAACAGGCTGTGTCCAGTTGTCGGCATATTCATATCCGAAACCTGTGAAATCGACCATGTCGAATGTTTCCCAGGCTTCCAGTCCAACAGAAGTCTTGATGCCGATGATATTCAGATCCAGAAGCTTTCCCCAGTCTGTGATGATTTTTGCATAGTTGAAGGATGGAGTTCCCTCCGGATAAGTTCCTGTGCCATCGTTCCAGGAGCCGTCTTCCTCCAGTTCGATCTTCATTGTGCTGTGATCGCCTACAGAAGTTGCGAAGTCAAGTTCCAGTTTGTCCAGACAGTCTGTGAATGAAGCTGAATCATCTTTGTCAAAGCCATTGACCATGTAGTAGTCAAATTCGCCGCTTATGGTCGTCTCTGCTGCAAGTGAAATGGTCAGAATAGCAAATATAATGATATAGAATAGAGTTTTTTTCATATTGGAAAATAATACCATTGTAGGATTTTACTGTCAATGTGACGGGAAATTAAAGGGATCTGGCAAAAAAAATCCCGCCCTGACGGACGGGATCATAATCACATTAAGATAAACTTAGAAGTCGATCTTTGTTGTGAAATAGAGACCACCCTTCTCATTGCAAACAGCCTTTGAGTTGAGTGTTCTGTAGAGGTATGCATCTGCATCAGCAACATCTTCTGGAATGTAGATGTAACCGATCTTGTATACAACACCCTTGGAAGGTTTTACGATAGCACCTACAGAGAAGTTCTGAACTGCTTCGTCTCCAGCTGCGTTCTCTTTGTAATCGCCGAATGCGAATGCAACACCAGCATTGAGTCCCAGCCAGTCAAGGAACATATACTCAGCTTCTATAGAAAGTACAGAGAAAGCTTCAATCATATCTTCATCAAAGTAGTCATCACCCCAGAGACCTGCACATCCTACAGCAAGTGTTGCACCGTAAGCTGATGCGGAGATTGCTGCACCGTAAGCGTTTCCAACTTCTCCATCGATATAGTCACTATCCTCATAGAAACCGTTGTACCAGCCGCCGATCTTGAATGTGAACTCGTCGATAGCCAGTGTGTATGCAGCTTCTGCACCGAACTCATAGCAGTCTTCTGCATCGAATTTTTCGAAATAAAGTTCGAGCCAGAGTGGAACGTCGATAGCATTGAAGTCGAATCCGATACCAGCAAGGAATGTCCATTCATTGTCATAATCGTCACCAGCATCAACTGTGTCGAATTCCATAGCGTAGTAAGGCTGAACCAGTCCGTCTACGAATGAGAGTTCCAGTTTGAAACCTGCGTTTCTGTCCATAGCTGGCTGCCACCAGTTATCAGCATATTCATAGTTGTAACCTGTGAAATCAACCTTGTCGAATGTTTCCCATGAGTCGAGACCGATTGTTGTCTTGATGCCGATGTTCTCAAGACCGAAGAATTTTCCCCAGTCTGTGATGATCTTAGCATAGTTGAAAGAAGGTGCTCCTTCCTCAGGTGATTTTGCCCATGTGTTATCAGCCTTGCTGTTCCATGAGCCATCTTCCTCAAGCTCGATCTTCATTGTGCTGTAGTCGCCTACAGAAGCAGCGAAGTCAAGTTCCAGCTTGTCCAGCTTGTCTGCAAATGAAGCTCCGTTGTCCTTGTCGAAGCCGTTGATCATGTAGTAGTCGAACTCACCGCTGATGTTCATTTCTGCGAATGCAGGCATAGCAGCGAATACGAGAACCATAGCCAAAACTAAAAGTTTTTTCATTTTTTTCTCCTTTTGAATTAATGACAAAATAATTTGCCACCTTTAGCATTAACTATAGCAGTACTTTATCCAGCTGTCAATATTTTATATAAAAAAAAGAACCACCCCCGAAAAGGGGTGGTTCGTGAGATCTTAGACTATATTTGTTATGTCAGCAACGATCAGAAATCGATCTTTGTTGTGAAATAGAGTCCGCCTTTCTCAGCTGTAACAGCTCTTCCGTGTGTAGGGCATGTTGTGTTGAGAGTTCTGAGGAAGTATCCTCTTGCATCTGTAGCATCGTCATCAGCAAGCATGTAACCGATTCTGTACTCAACACCCTTGGAAGGTTTTACGATAGCACCAACTTCGAATGTCTGGAATGCTGTGTCTCCTGCAAACTCTTCTTTGTAGTCGCCGAATGCGAAAGATACACCAGCGTTGATTCCCAGCCAGTCAAGGAAGAAGTAGGAAGCGTCAACACCCATTGCTGCAAATCCCATTTCTACGTCCAGGTCATCTGCTGTGTCGCCGAAGTAACCTGCACCGGAAACTGCGATCTGTGCACCGAATGCGTTGAATGCAACTGCTGCGCCCCAGATGTAATCCTTGTTATCTTTGTCAGCATTTACGCCTGTGCCTTTGAATGCTGCCTGATTCTGTACACCTTCGAAGTAACCGCCGACCTTGAATCCGAACTGGTCGAAGTCCATATTGTACATAGCATCAACACCCCATGTTCTTGTGTCTTCTGTCATGTTATAAGCGATGTAGTAACCTTCGATCCAGAGTGGAATGTCCATTTTCTTGAAATCAAGGGCAGCACCAACCATCCACTGTGGTTTTCCGTCGCCATCAAGGAACTTGTCTTTGTTGTTGTTGACACCTGTGTCGAAAGAAAGAGCAGCATATGGCTGGATCAGTCCGTCAACGAATGTAAGGTCAAGCTTTCCACCGAAATCTCTTGACATGTGTGGGTTAATGAAGTTATCAGAGTACTCATATCCGAAACCAGAGAAGTTAACCTTGTTCTTTGTCTCAAAGTAGTCAAGACCGATTGTTGTCTTGATGCCAGCTTTCTCAAGACCGAAGAATTTTCCCCAGTCTGTGATGATCTTGGCATAGTTGAAAGAAGGTGCTCCTTCCTCAGGTGATTTTGCCCATGTGTTATCACCCTTGCTGTTCCATGAACCATCTTCCTCAAGCTCGATGTTCATCTTGCTGTAGTCGCCTACAGAAGCAGAAAAGTCAAGTTCCAGTTTGTTCAGCTGATCATCGAATGATTTTGCCTCATCTTTGTCGAAACCGTTAACCATGTAGTAGTCGAATTCGCCGCTGATCTTCATTTCTGCGAATGCAGGGAAAGCAGCGAAAATCAAAACCATAGCCAAAACTAAAAGTTTTTTCATTTTTTTCTCCTTTTTTTTGGGTCCTGGACACACAGTCCAGAGAATCTCCCTTAATTATATTTCAAGCCATTCTAACATACCTTTAACAGGAAACAAATAGGAGAAATACTTATTTTGCCCCATTATTTTGGTAAATTTAGAAAATAAAGTAAATAAAATTGAATCAAAAAAGGGAAAAATATGATTTAAATATTGGATATGATGATTTTTATACCTGATTGACATATACACGCATAAAGGGTAGCCTATGATAAAGAGTTTTTCTGACAAGGAGACATCTAAAATTTTCCGGCAGCAGTTTTCAATGAAGTTGCCATATAGTATTCAGAAACTTGCATTGCGCAAACTTATTATGATAAATAATTCTGAATGATTTGCGAATGCCACCAGGAAATAAGCTTGAGTTACTGCATGGAGATCGGAAAGGGCAATACAGTATTCGTATAAATAGCCAGTATAGGATTTGCTTTAATGAAGTAAATGGGGATTTTTATGATCTTGAAATAGTTGATTATCATTAGGAGTATTTATGAAAACATATATCGAAACACCAAAAATGAGTGAAATACTCAAAGAGGAATTTATGGTACCTCTTCATATATCTGCATATAAGATGGCACAGGATATAAATGTGCCTGTATCAAGAATCCAGGATATACTGCATGACAGGAGAAAAATCACAGTAGATACATCACTCCGGCTTGCTAAATATTTTGCTGTTTCTGACAATTATTTTCTGAATATCCAGAATGACATTGATATCAGAAATGCCAAACTGGAACTTGGTGCAGAAATAGAAAAAATAAGTGTTTTTGTTCCGGCGTTGAATTAAAGGCAGGACTTTCAGCTTTTTATACTGCTTTTTGAATCAAAAAAGGGAAATTTTCACTTATAAGGATAAAGGAGATACTTATGAGTGAGAGATTTTTTATCCCGCCTGACAGGATGCTGCTGGATCCGAAGATCGACAGCATATTCAAGACCATCTTCACCCAGGACTGCGAGGCATCCCGGATCGCGCTGAAGGGGCTGGTGACCGCCATAATAGGATACGAGCCAGAGGAGATCACAGTCATCAACAGTGAGCCGCCCAAGGACATCATCACGGCAAAGGACATACGGCTGGACCTGAACTGCAGGATGTCCAACGGGGAGCAGATAAACATCGAGATGCAGACCTGCCTGACCGACAGCCTGAGCCTGAAGGCACGTACAGCCTATTATGGCTGCCGCCTGGTGGCGGGGCTGGCCATGCACGGAAGGGATTACGACCGGATGCCCAAGGTGTATCAGGTGATGTTCACCAACTTCGTGCTGTTCGGGGGCAGTGACTTCCTGCGCAGATTCACATTCGCCAGCGGGAAGGAGGAGCTGACGGACAAGCTGCAGATAATATTCGTCCAGCTGCCTCTGGTGGCAGGGAAAGAAAACTTGCAGGAACTGGAAAAGTGGAGTATATTTTTCAGAGACAGTGCTGAGATATCGAAGAGAGATGTGCTGAACAGGATAATATGCAGCGATCTCAGGATACAGAAGGCGGCGGAGGTTCTTATGTATGTCAGTCAGGAAGAGAGAGAACGTGCAATAGCGGAAAGCAGGCTGAAGTGGAAGCTGGACTATCAGTCTGACATGATCATTGCCGAGAGGAAGGGCGTACAGCAGGGAATACAACAGGGAACGCTTGAGGTGGCAAAGAAGATGCTTGCGGCTGGCATGTCTGAAGATGTTATATTGCAGATGACGGGGATGACGCTGGAAGAGATCAGGGCTGCTGACTGATTGTATTGATAGTCATAAAAAAGGGTGATGTATATCTGCATCACCCTCCGATCATTTATTTTTTTTCAATAATAATTTGTATACTTTTGATCACTCTCTGAGTCCGAAATTTTCCAGGACGAAATCTACATCCTTATCACCGCGTCCTGAAAGGTTCACGAGGATAGATTTTTTAGGATTTGCTTTGGCATATTTCATGGCAAATGCTACCGCATGGGCACTTTCCAGAGCAGGGATGATTCCTTCTGTGCGGGACAGCTTGTAGAATGCATCCAGACATTCCTCGTCATTGATCGTGGTATATCTCACTCTGCCCAGGTCTTTCAGCATGCAGTGCTCAGGGCCGCTTCCCGGATAGTCCAGTCCGCTGGCGATGGAATATACAGGCTGCGGATCTCCCTTCTCATCCTGAAGCATATATGTCTTGAATCCGTGCATTATGCCAAGTGTTCCACAGCAGAGGCTGGCAGCATGATCGCCCACTTTCATGGATCTTCCGCCAGGTTCAACGCCGATAAGCTCAGTGTCCTCGTCATTCAAGAATCCTGTGAAGATACCCATGGCATTGGAGCCGCCACCTACACAGGCTGTCACTGCATCAGGAAGCTCTCCTGTCATATCGAAGAACTGTTCCCGTGCCTCGATTCCGATGACTCTCTGAAAATCTCTGACCATGAGCGGGAATGGATGTGGTCCAAGAACGCTTCCGATACAGTAAAGGCTGTTGACAGGATCTTTCAGGTATGCCTCAAAGGCAGCATCCACTGCTTCCTTCAATGTCTTGAGTCCATGTGTCACAGGTATGACTTTGGCACCCAGAAGTTTCATTCTCATTACATTCGGATGCTGTTTGGCGATGTCGACTTCTCCCATGTAGATTTCGCATTCCAGCCCGAAATATGCTGCGGCTGTAGCCAGTGCCACACCATGCTGACCTGCACCTGTCTCTGCCAGGATTTTTTTCTTCCCCATATATTTGGCCAGCAGTGCCTCGCCCATACAGTGGTTCAGCTTGTGGGAACCTGTGAAGTTCAGGTCTTCTCTTTTCAGGTAGACTCTTCCTCCCAGCAGTTCTGAGAAATTCTTGCAGAAGTAGACCGGAGTAGGGCGTCCCTGGAAGTGAGTTCTTATATTTCTGAGTTCTGATATGAATTCATGGGATTTGCTGATGGAAAAATAGGCCTGGTTTATCTTGTCCATTTCTTTCTGAAGTTCAGGGGTCACATAAGAGCCTCCGAACTGACCGTAATAGCCTTTTTCATCAGGATATTTCTTAAAATAAGTCATAAGTGATTCTCCTTATAGAAACACATATAGCATATCCTTGTGTTTCTGTCAATAGAAACATGGCCGATTGTTGATTTTTTTAGGAAATTTTGAATCAAATTTTCATTTTTCCGCGTTCTGTCACATGGCGGAATATAATGAAAGAAAAAAGCTTAACAACACTTGTACTGCAGTATAAGCAAGGAAAGATCCCGTATGAGATAGTTTATGATAAAGTTGCTGTTCTGGCCTACATGTTCCCGCATCGGTACAAACGGTGGGATATGGAACACAGCAGTGATTTCTTTGAATTTTTTGAGCCTAAGATCAGGAACTCCATAAACAATTTCACTTATCAGGGACTGGAATTTGAGAAATATCTTAACAAGATCCTGAATTATCATATGCGGAATTTTAAAGCCAGAATGGCCATGGAAAAACATATTGAGCGTGTCTGTATGAGAGATAAGTTCAATGACAGTATTGCTGCGGATGAGTTCCGTTATGTCATATCGGATAAAAAAAGTATTGATGTGGCTGAAAGTGTGAATGCATACTTGGGAAAAGTTGCGGACGACATCATATTAAGGAAGAGAATTTTTTATAAAGTCATGTGTGAGCCTGAAAATATAGATGACAGTCTGGTGGAATATCTTTCTGAGCTGGTTGGATTTTCAAGTTTGCATGTATTTTCCTGCCGGGATAGACTGCGTGAGATCGTGAGGATGAAAAGAGAGAAATATACAAGGCTGGGGGAACGGCGGGATTCCCTTTATCTTCGTATGCTGGTTCTGCAGGAAAGGCTTGCGGAGGAGTATGATGAGACTGTAAGGCAAAGTATGCTCAGACAGATAATAAAAATGCAGGAGAAAATAGAAGCGCTTGCTATGAAACTGGACAGATACAGCCTGAAAGTTTCTCACCGTGATGTTGCTGTTGTCCTGAATGTTCCGAAAGGATCGGTGGATTCAGCCATCTATTATTTAAACAAAAGATTAAAAAAATAAATAAAAATGACTGGTTTTCATATAAAAGTTGCAAAGTGCTGTTGAAACCATTATAATTATGCATATTTAAAATTATGCACATCACAGAGAGGAAAACATGGATATTGTTGTTGCTACTGGAAATAAGAATAAGATAAGAGAATTTTCACAGATCATGCCTGAGCACAGATTTTTTACTCCGGCAGATCTGAATATTGAGTTTGATTTTGAGGAGACTGGCAGTACTTATGCTGAGAATGCGCTGGGTAAGGCCATGTATATTTATAAAAAAATAGGAAAACCTGTCATCGGTGAGGATTCAGGCCTTTCTGTTCCTGCACTGAATGGCGAACCGGGAATTTATTCTGCCAGGTATGGAGCTGTCAATGGTGTGAAGCTGGCAGATGATGTCCGGAATCAGTATCTGCTGGATAAGATGAAGGATATAAAAGACCGGAGGGCATTCTTTGTATGCTGTATGGTTCTGGTTCTTGGTGAGTACCGTTATTATGTGATCCAGGAGACTATGGATGGTCTGGTGACACTGAAACCTGAGGGTTCAGGCGGATTCGGATATGATCCTGTATTTTATCATGAAGGAGCTGGCAAAACTGCCGGAGAGATGACACCGGAGGAGAAGAACAGTATCTCTCACCGTGGCAGGGCATGCTCAAAGATGAAACTGCTGATCCAGGCTCTGGCAGGGGAGATGAAATAATGTCCGAGACCAGAATTCCGCTGAGAAACGAGATAGCTGATTCTGACAAGTGGGATCTTTCCTCCCTGTTCCCGTCGGATGAGAGCTGGAATCAGGGACTTGAGAAACTCTCTGCAATGATTCCTTCCATAGATACTTTCAGAGGGACGTTGGACAGATCACCAGAGGCACTGGCTGCCTGCCTGAATTTTATGACAGAGTTTGAGATCCTTGCTGAGGCTGTGGGAAGCTATGCCATGCTCCAGTATAACGCTGATGGCGGTGACAGTCTGAATCAGCAGCGATATGGAAAATATTTCGCTGTTGCATCCCGCGGAGAGGCTGCATCCAGTTACCTTGTGCCTGAGATCCAGGCCATAGATCCGGAAAAAATGAAAGTTTTCATGGAGTCCCCGCTGCTGGCAGATTACCGCATATATCTTGAGAAACTGCTCCGGTTCAAGCCACATGTTCTTTCTGAAAAAGAAGAGAAGCTTATGTCTCTGAGAATGGAGGCTGATATGACAGCTCACAAGGCATTCTCTGCTCTGACCGATGTGGACATGGAGTTTGGCAGTATATGTGAGGGCGGCGTTGACAGACCGCTGAGCCAGTCATCATTCACTTCTTTTCTTATGAGTTCTGACCGTGAGATAAGAAAAAAGGCGTATTTCCAGTTCTATGAGGGATTTGACAGACATAAAAATACTATTTCAGCTTTGTATGCAGGTAATATTCATCTTGATATATTCAAGGCAAGGGCACGGAATTACGGATCATCTCTGGAGGCATCGCTCTTTCCTGATAAAGTTCCTGTGTCTGTATATGACAACCTGATTGCTGCTGTCCGGAGAAATTTCCCGGTGCTGCACCGCTATTATGAGCTGAAACGAAAAGCCCTTGGAGTTGAGCGTATTGCTCATTAC
Source organism: Spirochaetia bacterium (assembly GCA_024402405.1). GTDB lineage: Bacteria > Spirochaetota > Spirochaetia > CADAEX01 > CADAEX01 > CADAEX01. Next base: position 13,831 of record JAKSTW010000026.1, read on the forward strand.
GATGTTTATTCACATTTTGTGCCTGCCTGTGAGATGCGTCATACTTATGATGAGGCAGTGAATGAGATCATAAATGCGCTGGCTCCGCTGGGGGATGATTACTGCCAGGTGCTGAAGGATGGGCTTCTGCATGGCTGGGTCGACAGGTATGAGAATAAAGGCAAACGCTCTGGGGCATTCTCTGCAGGATGCTATACCGGAAAGCCGTATATCCTCATGAATTTCCAAGAGGACAGGATCAGGGATCTTTTCACTCTGGCTCATGAGGGCGGACATTCCATGCATTCATATTACAGCGTGAAGTCCAACTGCTTTAAAAATTATGATTATACCATTTTTGAAGCTGAGACAGCATCCACTTTCAATGAGCAGATGGTGGCCCATTATCTGATCGACAAATACAGAGATCAGCCGGAGATGCTGCTTTATCTGGCTGGCAAACAGGCTGATGATTTTGTGGCTACTGTATTCAGACAGACTATGTTTGCTGAGTTTGAGAAAATTGTCCATGAAAAAGGGGAGGCTGGGGAACCTCTGACTCTTGATCTGTTCAGAAGTGTGTACAGACAGCTGCTGTCTGATTATTTTGGTCCTGATGTGGAGCTTTTTGCTGTCAGTGATCTGGAAGGGCTACGGATCCCGCATTTTTACCGGGCATTTTATGTATATAAATATGCCACCGGTTTGTCTGCGGCAGTGGCTCTGTCTGATAAAGTGCTGCAGGATGGTGAGAGTGCGCGTTTGAAATACCGTGAATTCTTAAAGTCAGGTGGAACCAGGTATCCGCTGGATTCTCTCAGGATGGCTGGAGTGGATATGAGCACTCCTGAACCTGTGCTCAGTGCCATAAACGCTTTTTCCCGTGAGCTGGATATAATAGAAAATTTAATTTGAAAATAATGCCAAAGTGTTATTGACATTTCAGATAAGAATTTTATATAGTGTTACTACCAATGCGGCGATGGTGAAATTGGTAGACACGTTAGCTTGAGGGGCTAATGGAAGTAATTCCATGAAGGTTCAAGTCCTTTTCGCCGCACTAAGACCAGCTGAAAAGCTGGTCTTTTTTTATTGAAAGAGGACAAATTTACTATCAGCGATAATGTGATATGCATTGAAAGATGAACTGAATAAAAAAAAGCCAGCTTCACGCTGGCTTTTTTATGTTGTTGATGTTGTGTATCAGTTGAGGGCTTTAAGATCTTCCGGTGTTATATTTTCAGGAAGAAGCTGCTCGTTCTGTGTCTTGAGATATTCGATCAGAATAGGAAATTTTGTCAGAAGTTCACCATATTTCCGCAGCACCTCGATTCTTTTTTCTATTTCTGATGTGTAGTCAGCATTTTTCTTTTCCTGCTCGGCTGTATATGTGCTCTTCATGGCCAGCAGCTCAAGGTACTGTTTTTTGCCTGTCTTATACAGCTCCAGATCCGGAAAAACTGATGATACTACAGATATTCGGCTGAATTTAACTTCAGGAATGCTTTCTGCAATGACTTTGGCCAGTTTTTCTTCAAAATTCTGCTGGTCGAATGTCGTATTCTCTCCTGATGTTGCATCATCTACAATGTTCAGAAGTGCTGATTCACCGATGTTCTGGATTTTTTTATTTGTTTCCTTATAAAACGCGCTGAGGTTTGCATCTGATATCTGGCCGGATGTTGCCATAGTGTAAAGAGTCTGCTCGTCAAGGCTGTATGAGACCACATACTGCACTGAATATGAGAAATCAGGATTGCCCGGAAGTATCTGTGAGTATATTTTTCCTGACGGAAGCTCATTTGAGACGACGATATCTGTATTCTGCATCTCAAGTGTGTAGGTGCTGATGCTGTAGTTCTTAGGTATAAGCTTCTGCCATCTCCAGTTCAGCTGGCCTGGTCTCATGAATTCCTTGTCGTATCCTGTTACGCCTGAAAATCCCAGTCCCATTGAGTTTTCGGGTATTCTGACCCATCCGAAATAGAAGATCGTTCCTCCCAGAATTATAAGAAATATAAGCCAGAAAATAAATTTCTTCATTGTAAATGCTCCTTAACTGAGGTTAAGAATAATATATCAATAAGCAGCAGAATTGAAAACTTAATATTTTCTTATGGTTAGTATTAAAATTTTTTATAAAAGTTAACAAAATATTTTTTTTAGATGTTGAAAAGTTCCTAAAATACCCAACTGCAAAAATGTTTTTAGGGAAAGTACCTATCGAAAACAATATTAACTTTGTTTTCAAAAATTATTTCACTTTCTTTAAAACCAAAAATTCAATTGACTCTAAAGAAAATTGGACTATAATAAGAGAACACATTAAATTAAAAAGGAGAATTATGATGAAAAAAAGATGTGTTCTTTCTGCATTGTTGTTAGTCGTTGTTCTGCTTGCAGCTTCCTGCGGCGGAAATAACGCAGCACAGACAGCTTCTGAAGCTGCAGCAGCACCTGTTCAGACATTCAACTGGAAAATGGTAAGCTGCTGGTCACCACAGTACCACCTGGGAGACCAGGATCGTGAATTCATGGTTCGTCTTAACCAGCTCGTTGGCGACCAGATGAAAGTTGAATACTTCATTGAAAACGCACTCGTAGGTGCAAAAGAAGTATTTGATGCAGTAAAAGACGATGTTGCACAGTTTGGATCTGACTACCCAGGATACTGGGCTGGAAAAGATACAGCATTCAACCTTCTTTCTTCATGGCCAATGTGGTTTGATGCATATGACTATATTAACTGGATCTACTATGATCCAAGTTTCGCAGGTCGTATGAACGATCAGATCGCTGATCCTGCTACAAGCATGGGACAGGGTATGAAGGAATACAAGAGAGTTTATGGAAACTTCGGAATCGAAGCATTCCCATTCGGACCTATCACAATCGAGTCTGGTCCTAGAGGAACAAAACCTATCAAAGGTCTTGCTGACTACAAAGGACTTAAGCTCAGAATGTCTGGTACAGTACAGGGACAGATCCTGAAAAAACTGGAAGCTGCTCAGGTTGGTATCCAGAGCTCCGAAGTTTATCAGGCTATGCAGACTGGTGTAATCGATGCTGCTGAGTCTTGTACACCATACCTCGACTGGGGTCTGGGATACAACGAAATCACAAAGTATTCTTCACACCCAGGTTGGCACCAGCCAGGTTCTATGTGTGTTCTGCTTGTAAACAAAGCAAAATATGACGCACTTCCACAGAACATCAGGTCTGCTATCGAGATTTCTGCTCAGGCTACAGCACTCCAGACTCTCGCTATGGAAGACAGAACATCTGGTATCTATACTAACAAGTTCAGAGATGAAGTTGGTGTACAGTCATTCCAGCTCCCAGAAGCAGACCTGAAGAAGCTTGCTGAAATGGGAATCGAAGGTATGTATGAATTTGCTGCAAAGAACCCTTCTTTCGCACAGACAGCATACTCAATGGCTACTTATATGTATGAATATCAGGCATGGAGACAGCTCAACGCAATCTACGGACATGGTTATGCTGACCTTCCACTTCCTGACCTTGCAAAACTTAAGAGCTACGTAAAATAAGTTTTGATTGTTTCCTGTAAAGTCGCAAGACTTTGTTAGGAGGCGCAAATTCAAAGTGCAAAGCCTTTTTTTAACCGAAATTGCTTTGCACTTTTTTAACCTCGCCAGAGGAGCTTGTGTTTGCTAATTAAAGGAAATTGCTTTAAACGTAGGTTTTTTTATTCGGAATATTGAAAAGAGATTTTCTTTATATAAATTAGTTGTTTAATAAAATTTTTTAGGAGATTCACAAATGAGAAACTTTGCACACAAATTGTGCAGTGCGATCGACGGACTGTCAGATTGGACTGGTAAAATTTGTATGTGGTCTGCATTTATCGGCATGATGATCGTAATCTATGAAGTAGTCTGCCGTTATGTGTTCCGTTTTGCAAATGACTGGGTTTTCGAGACAACAATTATGATTTACGCTTTCCATTTCTGTATGTGTGCTTCCTATGCACTGAAGAATGGTGCGCATGTTGCAATTGATATTATCTCAAATAAGTTCAGTAACAGAGCACAGGCAATCATGGATATGATCGCTTATATTCTTTTCTTCTTCCCATCTGTAGGAATTGTATTCTTCAGAGGAATCAAGTTCGCAGGTGACTCATGGGCAATCAAAGAGGTTTCATGGTCTGAGTTCCCTGCACCTATTTATCTGCAGAAGACAATTATCCCTGTAATGGCAGCACTGCTTCTTCTTCAGGGAATCGCAATTTTTATCAGAGATATTGAAAAATGTATCGACAACCCACCTGTAATCAAGGAGGAAGAGTAATGGGATTTGAAGGATTCGCAATGTCTTCCGGCTTTGTAGCAGTTACCATGTTCGTTGGTCTGCTTGCCGGTCTGTTTCTTGGTCACCCACTGGCATTCGTTCTGGGTGGTCTTGCTACAATTTTTGGTTATTTGAGTTCTAAATATCACAGCACATTCCCATCACTGTTCATGAATAAGTTCAATGCGCAGATGTCAAACTATACATATGTTTCCATTCTGTTCTTTATATTCATGGCGAACTTCATGGGTGAGTCGGGTATGTCGGATGGATTGTTCAAATCTTTCCAGTACCTTTTCGGACCTGTAAGAGGTGGTGTTGCTGTTGCAGTAATCGTTGTATCTACACTGCTGGCTGCTTGTACAGGTACAACAGGTGCATCTTGTGTAACAATGGGTATTCTTGCTCTCCCTATCATGAAGGAGAATAACTACTCAATGAAGATGGCCTGCGGTTCTGTTGCCGGTTCATCTGCCCTTGGTATTCTTATTCCACCTAGCATCATGCTTCTGGTTCTTGCCGAACTTTCAGGATGTACAGTAGGTCAGCTCTTCGCTGGTTCTATCATTCCTGGTATCATGCTTGCTATTCTCTATTGTACATATGTACTTATCCAGTGCTGGCTCCACCCTTGGAAGGGACCTGCTCTTCCTATTGAAGTCAGAAGAGAGGTAACCGGACCTCAGCTGTGCAGAATGCTTCTGCTCAACATGGTTCCACCACTGCTCCTTATCGGTGCTGTACTTGGTGTACTCTTCGCAGGTGTTGCAACACCTACAGAGGCTTCTGCAACTGGTGCATTCTGTGCATTCTGTATGTATATCGCTTACGGAAGATTCACATGGAAGGGATTTGTTAAGATCATGATGGATACTGCAAACACAGTATCTATGGTACTTATCGTAATGACAGGTGCCGGATTCTTCACAGCTATCTTCATGGGTCTCGGTGGTGGTGATGTAATCAGCGGTGTGATCCTTGGTCTCGGTCTTGAGAGATGGGGTACATTTGCAGTCATGATGCTTGTCTGCTTCTTCCTGGGAATGTTCCTGGACTGGACAGCCATCCTGATGATCGTAATGCCTATCTTCCTTCCTATCGTTGACCATTTCGGATTCCACAGACTGTGGTTCACAGTAGGTATGGCCGTTATGCTTCAGGACTCTTTCTGTACACCTCCATTCGGATACAACCTGTTCTATCTGAAAGGTATCGCTCCAGAGGGAGTTACAACAGAGGATATTTACCTGGGAACAATTCCTTTCTGGGCACTCATGGAGCTTGGTATGGCTCTGGTTTGTGTATTCCCACAGCTTATTCTCTGGCTGCCTAGCAAGATTGTTCACTGATTTTCGGTTGAATAAATTACTTATTTGATTATAATTCTGGTTGTCCTATTATAGGGCAACCAGTTTTTTCTAAATTTTTAACTTAAAGAAGGTAATAAAAATGGGATGTTGTTGTAAGGCTGCCGTTTTCGAAGAGGCAGGAAAACCTATTGAAATCAAAGACTTTGAAATTCCACAGGAACTGGAAGCAAAGGCAATTCTTGTAAAAGTTACTTTCGCAACAATCTGCGGATCTGACCTCCATACAATTACTGGAAGAAGAAAAGAGGCTACTCCTCTTATTCTTGGACATGAGATCATCGGAACAGTTGCAAAACTCGGTTCACCTGACCTGAAAGATGGTTATGGCAACCAGCTTAAGATCGGCGACAGAATTTCCTGGACAATCATGGCTTCCTGCGGTGAGTGTTTCTATTGCAATATCGGACTTCCACAGAAGTGCGTAAAGCTCAAGAAATATGGACATACAAGCTGCATCGACCCAGCTATCAAGTCAGGACTTGTAGGTGGTTATGGTGAGTATGTATATATTCTTCCTGGAACAACTGTATTCAAGCTTTCTGACAAGCTTTCCGATGAAGTTGCTACACCTGCAAACTGTGCACTTGCTACAGTTGTAAATGCTGTTGAGACAATCGGTGTTGAGAAAGGCGATGTAGTGCTTGTTCAGGGTGCAGGTCTTCTTGGACTCAATGCATGTGCACTTGCAAAGACAGCAGGAGCAAAGGAAATCATCATCACAGATGTTGTTGACTCAAGACTTGAGGATGCAAAGAGATTCGGTGCCACACAGACAATCAACCTGAAGAACTATCAGGGTGATGATCTTACAAAGAAGATCAAGGAAATCGCTCCTAACGGGGTTGATGTTGCCCTTGAGTTCTGCGGAAGAGCTGAAGCAGCAAATCAGGCTATCGCAGTTCTGAGAACTGGCGGAAGATACATGATCGCAGGTATGGTAAACCCTACACCTCTTAATATTGATGCAAACAATATCACAAGAAAGTATCTTACTATCAAAGGAATCCATAACTACAATCCAAAGCACCTTGGTATGGCTCTTAAGTTCCTTGAGGACAATCAGGACAAATTCCCATACAAAGAGCTTGTCGGAGAGGTATTCCCACTTGATAAGATCAATGAGGCTGTTGAAGTTTCCAAGTCTCAGAAGTATATCAGAGTTGCAATCAAATACTGATTGTGCCTGAATTTCTGATGTATGACCCGCCCTTCTGGGCGGGTTTTTTTATTTATGATGATTTATCTTGCAGAAAAGATTTTCTGGGATTAAAATTCTTTCTATGGATCATAATTCAAACGACCGGGAGTTCCAGAATCTGGTCTTCCCTAGAAAAATTCTTTTCACCTTTCTTATTATAGCTGGTATAATAATTACGTTGTTCTTTCCTGCTACTTTCTATGTGAACACCAAGGCTAAGATCAGGAATGAGAATATTTATAAGAATCAGCAGATAATACAGGCTCATATTGCCACACAGGCAATCCAGGAAAATCTTGACTCCATATTCTATAATGTGGATATCCTTCAGCTTTATTGCCGTGATCTTTTCTCCAGAGGCTCAAATATTCCCAATAGTTATTTTCAACTGATACAGAC
>JAKSTW010000027.1 GCA_024402405.1 Spirochaetia bacterium
GAGACTGTCAGATTCACTGCCATCCGCGGAAATGTCTCGGAGATAAAAGCTCTGTGCACAGGAACCGGCAGTACAAAAGGTGTGGATGCCGATTCGGCAGATATCATCTCGCCAGCCCTTATAAAAGATCTGGCCAAGAAAACAGGAGCGGTGATCACAGTTTCAGGAGCCACCGACATCATAACAGATGCAGACAGAACAATGCTTATCCGCAACGGACATCCGCTCATGGGAAAGATCACTGGAACCGGATGCATGTCTTCTGTTCTGATCGCAGCCTTTCTGTCATCCAAAACAGAATCACCTTTCGATGCAGTCTGTGCTGCTGTCATTGCCATGGGACTGGCTGGGGAAAAGGCAGCGTCTATGATGAAAGAACAGGACGGGAATGCATCTTTCAGAACTCATCTTATCGATGCAGTTTACAATATGATGCCAGAAGAGCTGGACAAAGGAGCAAGATATGAACTTAACTGAGTCAATGCTGCTTTATGCTGTGACAGACAGAGCATGGACAGGCAAGCTTACATTGCTGCAGCAGATAGAGCAGGCACTGGAGGGAGGTGCAACCTGCATTCAGCTCAGAGAAAAAGAACTGGATACAGAATCATTCCTGCATGAGGCACTGGAAGTCAGATCATTGTGCAGAAGATTCAATGTCCCATTCATAATAAATGACAATGTGGAAGTGGCAATAAAATGCCGTGCTGACGGAATACACATAGGACAGCATGATATGGAAACAAAAAAAGCCCGTATGATGATTGGTCATGACATGATCCTTGGTGTGTCCGCACAGACTGTGGAACAGGCACTGAAGGCACAGAATGACGGCGCTGACTATCTTGGTGTAGGAGCTGTATTTCCCACAGGCACAAAGCAAGATGCTGACGACGTGAAAATCTCCACACTGCAGGATATCTGTAATGCGGTATCAATACCAGTGGTTGCCATCGGCGGAATTTCAAAGAAAAATATGAAGCAGCTCAAAGGCAGCGGGATCGACGGTGTGGCAGTTGTCAGTGCAATTTTTGCGCAGAATGACATAAAGACAGCCACTGCTGATCTGCTGTCAGAGGCAAGGAGGCTGATATGAAAACTGTTCTGACTATCGCCGGCAGCGATTCCAGCGGAGGAGCAGGGATCCAGGCAGACATAAAGACGATCACCACCAACGGTGTATATGCCATGAGTGCCATAACAGCACTGACAGCACAGAACACTACCGGAGTCCAGGGAATATTTGAGGTACCAGCCCATTTTCTGGCACAGCAGCTGGACAGTATCTTTACAGATATACGACCAGATGCAGTGAAAATAGGTATGGTCTCTTCCGCACCGATCATCAGGACAATTGCTGATAAGCTGAAATTCTACCATGCTGATAACATAGTGGTGGATCCGGTCATGGTTTCCACCAGCGGATGCCGTCTTATTTCAGAAGATGCCGTCAGTGAATTGGAGCAGAGGCTTTTTCCTCTGGCAGCATTGCTGACACCTAATATCCCGGAAGCAGAGATTCTGACTGGGATGAAAATCTCATCTGTACAGGATATGAAGACAGCAGCTGAAAAAATAGGCTCCATATACAGCAGCGCGGTACTGCTGAAAGGCGGGCACAGCCTGAATGATGCCAATGACCTGCTGTATCAGAATGGTGTCTTCAGATGGTTCCATGGTCAGAGAATAAATAACCCGAATACCCATGGTACCGGATGCACACTTTCCAGCGCCATCGCCTCAAACCTGGCCAAAGGAATAAGTCTTCCTGTCTCTGTCCGGAAAGCCAAGGCCTATATTTCAGGAGCTCTGAATGCCATGCTGGATCTTGGAAAAGGAAGCGGTCCAATGAATCATTGTTTTGACATAAAGAAAAAATACATGGTATAATATCGGTATGACAACATTTGTATTTTTTCTTGTCATAATAGCGGCAGTGACACATGCCGGATGGAATTTTGTTTCCAAAAAAATTTCCGGGAATCTGCTGACTTTCTGGATAGGCACAATGTTTGTAGATATGTGCTTTCTCCCTTTTTCCATAATCTATACAATTGATCACGGTTTCAATTTTCAGGGGCTGATTCCAATGCTGGTATCTGCAGGAGCCCATTCACTGTACTATATAGCACTATTTGATTCATATAAATTCGGTGATATCTCCGCAGCATATCCAATTGCCAGAGGAACAGGCGTGGCAGGCACAGCTGTGATATCCATACTGCTGTTTCATGAGGCAGTATCACACCAGGGAATTCTCGGAATCACTTTCATAGTCACCGGGATCATACTTGTGGGAATGACAAAAAACATCACAAGATCCGAAATCAAGACATATATATTTTCCATATGCACAGGTATATGCATCTTCCTTTATTCAGTGGCTGACAGCAAAGGTGCAGGCACAAATCACCCGATCGTATATCTCAACTTCATGAGCATCATATCACTGCTCCCGGTGGCACATCTGGCATTCAAAGATGGAATCAGAACATCACTGATCAAAAACAGGGGAAATCTTAAATACGGTCCGATATTGGGAATAGGCTCTCTGGGAACATACCTGATAATACTTTTCGCTTTCAGCCTTTCCGATAAAGCCAGCTATATTGTTGCACTTCGTGAGTGTTCCGTCATTATAGCATCTGTGCTTGGATTCATATTCTTGAAAGAGAAACCGACACCACAGAAAATAATCGGAATCATACTTATAACAGCTGGTCTGGTCATGATCAAATTAGGATAATATATGGGCATAGCAGAAAATTTCACAAAGTCAAAACTGGTAATAGGAATTCTTTCCACCCGTCCTGAGAAAAAGGAAATATTGAGACGTCAGCTGGTCGATCAGTTCGGACCAATTGATTACGAGAGTCCTGAATTCGACTTCACATTCACAGATTACTATGATCCCGAAATGGGCGAAAACATAAAACGCTATTTCTATTCATTCGCTGATCTGGTGGATCCTGAGAAGCTTTCAGACATCAAGCTTCAGACCAACGACATCGAACAGAATTTTTCTGAGGATACTTTGCGCAAAATCAACATAGATCCCGGACTTCTCAGCCTCAGCTCACTGATTCTGGCCACAACAAAGAACAATGTCCACAGAATACCACTGCAGAAGGGAATATACGGCGAAGTGACACTTATGTATGCACACCGGCAGTTTCAGATCCTGCCATGGACATATGCTGACTACCAATGTCCTGAATATCATAAAATATTTGAGGAAATGAGAAAAATTCTCAAGCGTGATTTGAAGCAGATATGAAAAAAATCTGGTTATATAGTATATGACCAGATTTATAAAACTATTAAACTCAGTGCTGCTTATCCTTCATCTGACTTCCTGTACGATGTCTGACAATAATATGGCAGAATTGAAACTGGATATTCCGTCATTGCCAGAACAATTTCAGACGATCAGGATCGAATCTTACAGGGTGGCAGTAACTTCCTGTGGCAGGCAGAAAACTTTCAATGTTTCAGGAGATACCTTGTCGGTAAAAATAAAGATACCGTCAGATGAGATTTCAGCAGTAACTGTGTATCCAGAATGCGGATACATGGAACTGAAACCGGCAGGAGTCATTGCAGTCAGCCCTGGCAACAAAAACCAGCTGTCATGGAATGACGGTTTTGCAGCAGAGACCGTATCAGTGCTGCTCAAAGCAGGATGTCATCTGGATGGCTTCAATTTCCAGCTGTTCCGTGAAAAACTTATGTCAGAGTCTGACAGCGATCCATGGCTGCTGGACAGGGAAAATATAATATATGCCATGCGGTACAATATTTTCAGCTCCACATATATAAAAAAGCTGGAAACCCACCCGATCGAGCTGAATTTCCCAGAGTTTTCAGGAAAATGGTGCAGAAATACCCCTGGCAATCCGGAATATTACGAAAAGACCGGCAGCATACTGGGAATACCATACATAACGACAGGAGAAAATATTTTCTTTAATTCTGAGAAAAATATTGCGATCTCAATATTTGCAGATGCTTTCGGATGGGTGGCAATATCCAGTGATTCTACAGTCGGATTATCCGGGAATTGGTGAGTTTCTCAAAACCACTGTCAGTAATGAGATAGTCGTTTTCCAGCCGGACTCCTCCTGATCCAGGACTGTAAATGCCTGGTTCCACTGCCAGAATCATACCTGGTCTCAGCTCAACAGAAGGCTCTCTGGTACGGAGCACAGGATTCTCATGTATTTCCAGTCCTATCCCATGTCCCAGCGCATGAGGCATCTCATATCCGGCCCTCTGAAAAAACGAGGATACAGCCATGGAAATATCCACAGTCCGGCTTCCTGGTTTCAGCATTCCTTCTGCTATGTGCACAGCCTGTTCTGCCAGTTCTGTCATTCTGCTCTGTTCTGCTGTCGGATTTTTCACAACAGTAAGGGTAACATCGCTGGTATATCCATCCAGCTTTATTCCAAAGTCCACAATAGACAGCCCGTCACCGGAGAAAACAGTACCGGTATATGCAGGAAATGCATGGATATTACAGCTTCTTTCAGGCCCTGCAACCAGTGTCTCAAACCCTGTACCCTCAGCACCGGCACGGCGGCATTCCCTTTCAATGAGAAAAGCTATATCAGTCTCAGTCACCGATCCATTTCTGACACTGGATTCTATCATGTCAAGGATCGAATCTGTTATTTCAACACTTCGCCGCAGGATCTCAATCTCATGGACATCTTTTATCTGGCGCATCCTGTCGATCTCTGTTTCCAGGCCATTCTCACGGCACAGAAACTCATAACCGGCATCTTTTATAAAAGATACAGCCTCAGGATATGGCAGACCAGACGGAATCTCAACTTTTGAACCGGCAGGAATATTCATCTCATGGAGTATCGCCATTATGGCTCCTGCGAAATCCCTGTTATATGCAGTATATGGCTTAAGAATAACGCCGGAGGACTTTTTCTCAGCCAGATCCATATCCCATGGCAACAGAATACTTTTCTTATTTCTAAAAATAAAAAGAACGGCATCAGACGGATGCCCGGTGAGGTATCTTATATTGGCACTGCGCATCCCTTCACGGTCACACAGCACCAGGACAGAAATATCCTCCCTGGTCATCAGAGAGGATATTTTATCTTGTCTTTCAAGAAATATATTCTTCAATTTATCTGGCAACAAAGTTGATCAGTTTGTCCGGTACAACAATGGTCTTCACAACTTTCTTACCGGCAAGCAGTTCCTTGATTCTGTCATCAGCCAGAGCCTGCTTCTCAATATTTTCCTTTGATTCACCCTTTGCAAGTTCCAGTTTGCTTCTGTTCTTGCTGTTGATCTGAATCACAACAGTAACCATATTTTCAGCGGCAAGGGCTTCATCCCAGTCAGGCCAGGTCTGCAGTGATACAGACTCATTGTGTCCCTGTCTTTCCCACATTTCCTCAGCCAGATGCGGAGCATAAGGGCTGAGCAGAAGGATGAATTTCTCCCAGACTGCCTTAGGAACCTCTTCCATCCTGTTGATCTCATTGATGAAGATCATCATCTGAGAGATTGCAGTATTGAACTCAAGATTCTTGGTGTCAACAGAAACTTTCTTTATAGTCTGGTGCAGCAGCTTGTTAAGTGCCTCAGAAGGTTCAGCCTCCACAAATTTCTTATCCTCACCGATCCTCCAGATCCTGTCCAGGAACCTGTATACACCGGAAATTCCGCTTGTCGACCATGTTTTGGATACGCTGAGAGGTCCCATGAACATCTCATACAGCCGGATGGAGTCAGCACCCAGATCCCTCACAACCTCATCAGGATTGATGACATTGCCCAGAGATTTTGACATCTTCGCAACAACTCTCTCCAGTTCCTCACCATCTTCCTTTGCATAGAACTTTCCGTCGCGCTCCTCAACAGCATCAACAGCAACCAGTCCCTTATTCTTACGCTGATATGCATAAGAAGTGATCATTCCCTGGTTAACCAGTCTGTGGAACGGCTCTTTGGTGCTTACCAGACCAAAATCATACAGCACTTTATGCCAAAATCTTGCATAAAGCAGGTGAAGCACAGCATGTTCAGCACCACCAACATACAGATCCACCGGCATCCAGTAGTTTTCCTTCTCTTTAGAAACAAAGAAATCAGGATTCTTTGGATCGATGAACCTCAGATAGTACCAGCAGGAACCGGCCCACTGCGGCATTGTATTGATCTCACGCTCAGCAGGTCCGCCGCACTTAGGACAGGTAGTATGTGTCCATTCCTTGATGGCTGCCAGTGGGGATTCTCCGGTGCCTGTAGGAAGATAGCTCTGCACTTCAGGCAATGTGAGCGGCAGGTTTTTCTCAGAGAGAGGCACATTTCCGCACTTATGACAATGCACTATAGGAATAGGCTCACCCCAGTAACGCTGTCTTGAGAAGATCCAGTCACGGAGTTTGTAATTAACAGCCTTATGTCCGCAGCCCTTTTCTTCCAGAAATTTCAGCATTTTCTCAATGGCATCTTTCTTGTTCAGTCCATCCAGCCATTCAGAGTTGACATGCTCGCCATCCTCTGTCCAGGCCTGTTTCTGAACATCAACACCAGATTTCAGAACTTCGATTATAGGAAGATCAAATTTCTTAGCAAATTCCCAGTCTCTGTCGTCGTGTGCAGGAACAGCCATAATGGCACCTGTACCATAGGAAATAAGAACATAATCAGCGATCCAGATAGGAATATGCTTGCCATTGACCGGGTTGATGGCATATGAACCTGAGAACACACCAGTCTTGTCTTTTGCCAGGTCTGTCCTCTCCAGGTCAGACTTATGGGCAGCCTTGTCCAGATAAGCGTCAACAGCAGCCTTCTGTGAAGGAACTGTCAGCTTTGCCACCAGAGGATGCTCCGGAGCAATTACCATATATGTGGCGCCGAAAAGTGTATCACACCTGGTAGTATACACCTCAAGCTTCTCATCCATGTTCTCAAGCTGGAAGAATACAGCGGCACCCTCAGACCTTCCGATCCAGTTTCTCTGCATAGCCTTTATAGCCTCAGGCCAGTCCAACAGGTCCAGATCCTCCAGAAGCCTGTCAGCATAAGCGGTGATCTTCAGCATCCACTGACGGATGTTCTTCCTTACAACAGATGTACCGCATCTGTCACATTTGCCTTCCTTAACTTCCTCGTTGGCCAGTCCGGTCTTACAGGAAGGACAGAAGTTGATAGGCTGTTCAGACTCATATGCCAGACCTTTCTCATAAAGTTTGAGGAAAATCCACTGGGTCCATTTATAATAATCAACGTCGCAGGTGGAAACTTCTCTGTCCCAGTCATAGCTGAGTCCAAGAGACTTGATCTGTCTGCGGAATACATCGATATTTTTTCTTGTAGTGATCTCAGGATGGGTTCCTGTCTTGATAGCATAGTTTTCAGCAGGAAGACCAAAAGAATCGAATCCCATCGGGTGAAGAACAGCATAGCCGTTCATCCTCAGATATCTGCAGTAGATATCTGTAGCAGTATATCCCTCAGGATGTCCTACGTGAAGTCCGGCTCCTGACGGATAAGGGAACATATCAAGAACATATTTACGTTTTTCAGGAGGAATTGAAGGATCCTCAACTGCTTTGAAAGTCTTATGTTCATCCCAATATTTCTGCCATTTTTTTTCTATTTCTGTGAATGGATATTTACTCATAATAACAAATATAATCCTTGAAAAACGATTTATCAAGTAGTCACAGCGAAGCCCAGTCATACCTGGTCAGACGCCCCTGCATCTGCAGTCCGTCAAACCCCTTCTGACGCAGCATCTCATAAACAACTATGGCCACAGAATTGGACAGATTCAGCGATCTGGTGCCGGGAAGCATCGGTATCCGTATGCAGCTGTCCTTGTTTGCTGCCAGCAGCTCCTCCGGCAGTCCCCTGGTCTCCTTTCCGAAAAATACATAGCTGGTATTCGGATAAGAGACCTGTGCATAATTGTTCAGCCCTTTTGTGGTCACATAAAAGCAGCCGCAATTACCATTCTTCGCATAAAATTCATTCAGATCCTCATAAAGAGATATCTCAGCCATAGGCCAGTAATCAAGACCTGCACGTTTCAGATATCTGTCCTCCAGGGAAAATCCCAGAGGTTTTATAAGATGAAGGCGGGCACCTGTGGCGGCACATGTCCGCACTATATTTCCAGTATTCTGAGGTATCTCCGGTTCAACCAGAACCACATTCAGATTCATAATATGACACTCCTCGGGACAAAAAAAAACCGGATTCAACAACCCGGTTTTAACAAGAAATAAGGAAGAATTATTTCTTCTTTTCCTTCCACAGCTTTGTGTATTCTGTGCCTTTGCATTTAGGACAGTGCTTAAAATGAGTCCATTCGTCAACAATAACTGTATGTCCGCAGGCATTACATCTTACTTTTCTGGCTGCCATTTTCATCTTCCAGGCAAATACTGATCCAAGAAGTCCTACAAGAACGCTGATAGCAATAATGTCTTTAAAACACATTTTTTTCTCCCAAAAAATTTTTTTTAATGTTTTTATTTATTTTACTTTTATTTATTTTCAATGTCAATGTTATTTTTACTAATATCACAGTTTATATGACAACTTTTTGCGCCATACACCTATTTTTTCCTTATTTTCAAAATCAATTTTTTTCTTGATCCTGAATCCGGCTGGACTTCCTGTCTCTTTCTGGATTATTCCGAAAGCACCACCGCCCAGATATGCCACTGTATCACCCTCAGCAAGAGTCTCGCTCTCTGAGATCTGTTTCAGCACACAGTCAAAATGAGCCGGTTCCCCGGAATCAGGCATAGCCATGCTCGATGCCGCATCAGCTATCGGTTTTCCACAGATAATGCAGTTAAGCTCCTGATCTTCAGGCAATATTATACCAAAATCACGGTTTCCCCTGTTCTTCTGCTCTCTTCTGAAATTCTTCTTATCGTTGCTCATATTTCTCATTATCCAATTTCTTCCTTAATTCTTCAAGTCATTTTTCATCAATATTCTCCAAATACACCGATACAGTGTGTGACATTATCATGGCGGTCTATAAATACCACATCATATCTGGCATTAAAATTTTTATATCTGTTCCAATTGTCCGACATAAAAACTTTTGACACAGAAATTATGCGCCACTGTTTCCTCCGGTCTATGCTGTATTCCAGATCGCAGAATGACAGATATTTCCATGATTTCACCTCTATGAAGACAAGATCTGTCCCGTCAATAAAGATCAGATCCACCTCTCCAGGATGTGCCCTGAAATTTCTGGCAATGAATTTATAACCTTTGTTTATAAGATAATTTTCGGCAAGTTTTTCCCCGGATTTACCGCTTTTATGGCTGTTCATGATACCCCCAGGATATAGAATAACCATTCAATCAAAATTGATTTTATTTTGAGGAAAAATTAAAAAAATATGTCTTCCGCAATGCAGCGGAAGACGTTAGGGAATTGAAGTTCAGATCAGTTTGTTTCTTTCTTCTTGATAAGCTCTTTGATCTTAGCAGCTTTACCAACTCTGTCACGGAGGTAATAGAGTTTTGCTCTTCTTACTTTTCCGGCTTTAACAACTTCGATTTTCTGAATTCTAGGTGAGCTGAATGGGAAAATTCTCTCCACACCAACTCCATAGGAAATTTTTCTAACTGTAAATGTTTTTCTGAGTCCTGTATTATTCTTTGCAATGCATACACCCTCGAAAATCTGCACTCTCTCAGTTGTACCTTCAATAATCTTAAAGAATACTTTTATTGTATCACCGATTCTGAAAGTCTCTACATTGTCCTTAATCTGCTCAGCTTCAATTGCTTTTATCAGATCCATTCTGATTTCCTCCTATATACTCAGGTCCCAGAAGGTCAGGCCTGTTAATTTTTGTTTTCTCGAGGCTTTTAGCCAGCCTCCACTCCCTTATATTCTTATGGTGTCCTGACAGGAGCACTTCAGGAACCCTCATGTCTCTGAATACTTCAGGTCTGGTATACTGAGGATACTCCAAAAGTCCATTGGAAAAACTCTCTTCCTCCAGTGAACTCTTGCTGATAACACCATCATAAAGACGATATACGGCATCCACAATAACCAGTGATGCGATTTCCCCAGAAGAAATCACATAATCACCTATACATATCTCATCATCAACATAACTGTCAATTATCCGTTGGTCAATACCCTCATACCGACCACAGATAAGAACCAGTTCTTTTTCCTCAGCCAAAGCCGAAGCATATTTCTGACTAAATCTCTTTCCACTGGGGGAAGGATAAATAGTCCTGATCGAGGAAGCGTTGACAGAATCCAGGGCATCAGCCAGAGGCTGAGCCTTCATGATCATTCCGGCACCACCGCCGTATGGATAGTCATCACAGCTTTTATAGTTGTCATGGGAAAATTCTCTGATATCAACTGTCTCATAAGAAACGATCCCACGCTCCACAGCTTTGGCCATTATAGAACTTTTGAAATATCCTTCAACGATCTCAGGGAACAAAGTAACAATTATAAATTTCATTCAAAGAACCATGTTTCCTTAAGCTCTATGGTTTTTGCCGCAGCGTCAACCTCGCCGATGAACTGCTCCAGAAAAGGGACAAGAACAACTTTCTTCTTCCCCTTCACGTCAGCTTCAGCACATTCCACCTCCAGCAGAAATGAGGCACCGTTCTCCACAACAGATCTAACAGTTCCCATCTCAGTTTTATCCTTCAGCAGAACACTTCCGATCAAATCACAATAATAAAATTCACCCTCTTTCAGAGGGGCAGCAAATTCCCTTGGAACAACCACATCCCAAGTCGAATATATTTTAGCAGCTTCCGGACTTTCCAACCCGCTAAGCTTTAAGAGAATATCTCCTTTCTGTTCGCTGACACTTTCGACCCGGAATTGTCTCAGAACTTTATCTTTCCTAAGATATACCATCTTAAGCTTCTTAAAATGTCTGGTCTCGCCTGAATAACTGGATACTTTCATGCATCCTTTGACACCATAAGAAGTTTTGACAAACCCTATGGAAATCAGCTCTTGTTTGTCCACTTGCTCACCTCAATCGAGAATTTCCAGCACTACTCTTTTGCCGCTCTTTGAAGCAGCCGCACTCAATACAGTTCTGACAGCCTTAGCGATCCGACCATGTTTTCCGATCACTTTTCCGATATCATCCTGCGACACTCTGAGCTCAAGAATAGTAGACTTTTCACCCTCAATGATATTCACACTGACATTTTCAGGATCATCCACAAGAGATTTTGCAATATATTCAACAAGATCCTTTTCCAAAGTCATCCGTATCTCCGATTATTTTACAGTTATATTCTGCTTATTAAGGAGTTTTTTCACTGTCTGACTTGGCAAAGCACCCTTTCCGATCCATTCTTTGATTCTATCAACATTGAGAACGACCTGCTTGTCCTCAGCCTCTACAGGATGAAACTGGCCGACTTCTTCCAGTGTTCTTCCATCTCTTGGTGCTCTTGAATCAATAACAACCATTCTGTAATAAACTCTTTTCTTTGTACCGAACCGTTTCAGTCTAATCTTAACACTCACTTCAACTTCCTCCTATTTGCAACTGGCTCAGCCACCCAACCGTGACATCAAGTCAGCCTGATATTTTTTATTTTTCGAGACTTTTTTCATCATAAGCCTTGTTTTATCAAATTTTTTAAGAAAACTGTTCACCTCAGACACAGGCACGCCGCATCCTTTGGCAATTCTTTTCCTTCTGGAAGGTCCGATGATACGGTGATTCTGCCTCTCCTGCTTTGTCATGGAGAGGATCATTGCCTCCTCACGTTTCATGGCCTTATCGTCGATCTTATCCTCGTCCACATTTCCCTTCAGACCAGGAATCATATCCAGAACATTCTTTATGCTTCCCATCTTTCTGATCCGGGCAAACTGCTCAAGGTAATCCTCAAGGGTAAATGAGGCACGCTCTATCTTGTCCTGAAGTTTGGCAGCCTCTTTCTCATCGATCGTAGCCTGAGCCTTCTCAACAAAAGTGACAACATCGCCCATGCCCAGAATTCTCGATGCGATCCTGTCAGGGTAGAACGCCTCCAGATCCTGGATCTTCTCACCGGTACCTATGAACTTGATAGGCTTGCCTGTAATTGTCTTCAGTGAGAGAGCAGCACCGCCCCTGGTATCTGAGTCAAATTTGCTCAGGATGATTCCGCTGATGCCGATCCGCTCATTGAACTCCTTGGCAATATCAACAGCATGCTGACCTGTCATGGAATCTGCAACCAGCAGTGACTCCACAGGATCCAGAACTTTCTTTATATCCTCAAGCTCCTGCATCATGCTGTCATCCAGATGGAGACGTCCTGATGTATCGGCTATAAGCACATTGAACTGATTTTTATCTGCATATCTGAGTGCATTTTTAACAACACTGACAGGATTCTTTGATTCCTCGCTGTATACCTCGACACCGATCTGGCTTCCGAGAACTTTCAGCTGCTCAACTGCCGCAGGACGAACCAGGTCCGCAGCCACCAGAAGGACCTTCCGGCCCTCACCTTTCAGTTTGTTGGCGAGTTTTGCAGAAGCAGTGGTCTTACCTGAACCCTGAAGACCCAGCATCAGTATAGGAGACAGGGCATCCGGCCCCTTCAGCTGCAGATCCTGTTTCTCGTCTCCCAGGAATGAGACCATCTTGTCATAAATGATCTTGGTAAACTGCTGCCCAGGATTGACATTCTTGAGAACTTTCTCACCCAGTGATTCTTCCAGTGTCGAATTGATGAACCGACGCACAACACGGAGGTTTACATCAGCATCCAGAAGAGCAATTTTGATCTCCTCCACCGCTTCCTGAACATTCTTTTCAGAAATGGAGGATTTTCCCGAGATCTTTCTGATCAAATCATTGAATTTATTTGAAATTCCATCCAGCATTTTTTAAACACACAATTATAAGAATATTATTTTATACCCATAAAATGAAGTTTATGTCAACCTAGAAACAGTATCTATTGACTTATGAAAAATACAGCATTATAATTTTTTATCAGGAGTATAAGAAGTGGAACAGGATGATGAACTAATTTTTGCCGATGAAATTCCGTTTGCTGATGAAAATCCTGTACCGCAGACAGACGTGAAAACCTGGAAAGTCCTGATAGTGGACGACGAGCCCCAGGTCCACACGGTAACAGAACTTGTACTCCGTGACCTGACATTCGAGAACCAGAAAATCCGGTTTTTCAATGCATATTCAGCGGCAGAGGCAAAAATAATTCTGTCTCAGAATGACAATATCTGTCTTGCCCTGGTGGATGTCGTCATGGAAGAGGAAGATGCCGGACTGAAACTGGTGGAGCACATCAGAGACGTTCTGGGCAACAAAGCCATCAGAATCATCCTCAGGACCGGACAGCCTGGAAGCGCACCTGAAAAAGATGTAATCATAAAATATGATATAAACGACTATAAAGAAAAAACTGAGATGTCAGCCCAGAAACTCATAACCTGTGTCATCACGGCTTTCAGAAATTATGAGTATATCCAGGAGATGTACAGGCTCAATGCAGAGCTGGAACAGAAAGTTGCAGATAGGGTCGCAGATCTCAACGAATCCAACCGGAAACTGCAGGAAACGCTCAGCATACTGCAGGAAGACCAGGAGGCAGGTAAAAAACTCCAGAATAAAATTTTTCCATCAGAGAACAAGACCATAGGAGCATATCATTTTTCAAGCAGTTTCTTCCCTTCTCTGACTCTCAGCGGAGATTTCCTGGATTATTTTGAGATAAATGAAAAGTATGCAGGCTTCTATATGGCAGATGTCTCAGGTCATGGAATATCTTCTGCCATTGTCACAGTGCTGCTGAAAAATTTCATAGACAACAAGCTGGAGAAATTCATCCTCAAATATGACAATACACTTCTTGATCCACTGGAAATATGCCGGAGACTGAACAGCACGCTGATAAGGGAAAAATTAGGCAAATATATGACCATATTCTATGGGATCATAGATATGGAAGCAAATACGATGAAATATGTGAATTGCGGCCAGTTTCCATACCCTTTTGTATATGACGGGAATTCTTCTCTGATCGATGACAAGGGAACACCTATAGGACTTTTCAAGAAACCAGTGTTCAAGCTGAACGAGATCAGCCTGCCTGAACATTTCTCCATTCTGCTGGCCTCTGACGGAATTCTTGAATTTCTGCCGGATCAGGCAATAGATGATAAAATCAGGAAAATACAGAATATACAGAAGGAATCACCTGATGACCTTCAGAAGATAATAGAAAAAACCGATATCAAGAGCAGCAAAAACAATCTGCCTGATGATGTCACATTCATGCTAATAACAAGATAATAAAGGGAATATATCAGTATGGGAAATTATTATTTTGCACAAGATGGAAAAAATGTTTTCTTTAAGCTCACAGGAACTCTGAAATACACGACCAGCGGTCACTTCGATACATTTCTGGATGATTTCCTGAATTCAGAACAGGAAATCGATACAGTTGCCATAGATCTGACAGAGGCAGAATATCTGGACAGCACAAATCTCGGTTTTCTTGCAAAAATAGCTGAATATATGATGGACAGATACAACAGGAAAACCCTTATCTATTCTACCTCTGCCGATATAAACCATACTCTCAGCAGTGTCGGATTTGATGAGGTGTTCACCCTTATCTTCAGGAAATCAGACATGGATGACAAATTCGGAATTCTGGATCCGGACAAGCTCCAGCAGAAAGACAGAACAGACATGATGATAGATGCTCACAAATGTCTGATGCGGATAAATGAGAAAAATGCCCAGACTTTCAAGGATGTGGTAGAGCTTATGGAGATGAGCAGAAAAAAATAATGCTCAAAACATATTCACAAAGAACTAAAAATAAAATATACTGCATTCAATAGGTCAGTAGCTCCAACGGCTAGAGCGCCGGTCTCCAAAACCGGATGTTGTAGGTTCGAATCCTACTTGACCTGCTTTTTAGTCTGGTGATCATAGCAGAGGTGTTCCACCCGTTCCCATTCCGAACACGGAAGTTAAGCCCTCTCGCGCCGATGGTACTGTTGATTCGGGAGAGTAGGTCGTCGCCAGACTTTTTTTATTTTCATACAGATATTGCACTTCATTCTGATACCAATTAATATATTTTCATGCATCACTCATATAAAACAGAAGGTGTCTGTGCACATCAGATCGATTTTGATATAGAAGACGAAACTGTCAGAAACATAATTTTTTATGGCGGATGCCCGGGAAATCATCTTGGTATAGCAGCTCTGGCAGACGGAATGAAGCCTGAAGACATAATCTCCAGGCTTGCAGGAATAAAATGCGGATATAAAGAATCTTCATGCCCTGACCAGCTGGCCAGAGCACTGCAAGAAATCATTTATCAAAAGAAAGAGTGAGTGTCCTCTCATTGTCCTCAAAGAAACGGACAAACAGTGTCCTGTCAGTGCAGTTGGCAACCTCGGTGAACACTGACTCCCAGTATTCGCAGCGGTCCTGCACCTCCTGACGGCTCAATGTCCTCAGTTTCTCACCGGCAGCAATGACAGCAGACATGATCTCTTCACGATTCCTCTCATCCATCAGATAGGAATACGTCCAATAATCTCTGGCTCCTGACTGCTCACTGCGGACATCAATAGGACAGCTCTCAGGGAAATTCAGCTGGAAATAGCTTACTTTATCCATAAGGGCAAACATATCGCTGCTATTCTGAACACTGTCAATGCCATTAATCACAGTCTCATAACGTCCCAGGCCACATGGCAGCTCTTCCTTATCACGGAATTCCTTTGTGATATAAAAGTTAGCCTGGGCAGGCTGTTTTTCATGCCATACCACTTTATTATCGGCAATCTCAAGCAACCCGTAGTGACCGCTGGAATCAGCCAGAATAAAACAGAAGTTCCATGCCAGCTTATGATCTGTGATCGTATAAATATCAATTTTTTTCACTGCTTCCAGCACTTCATCCACTGTGGCACAGTACTCACCAAGATACCGCGGCAGATTCAGAGCGCAGATCCGGAGATCAGACCCGGGATTGGTACCGCTGCATCCGAATTTGGTATTTCCATTGGCATAATACTCATCAGGACGCATGTTAGTTTCAATATAAAGTCCCTGGCTGTTCATGACATCACATGAGAGAAAAGGTATCAGTTTATGGAAATACGGGTCAACTCCCCTATCCAGAACAACCTGATAATCATCACCATGTGAATGAACATATGAAAGCCCGATGGTCTCATAGCATCCCTCCACCTTTGTCCTGATAACATATGCCGGCTTGTTGGTGATAGTCAGATCCATATTACGTCCCACAAGCATAGTTCCATCATCTGTCACCTTGGCTACAGCAGTACACCCGCCATACCATTTGTCACATACATCCCTGAAAAATCTGTCTGCGAGCTCATAATCCAGCTCAGTGTATGTACCGGCATCCACAACATAATCACATATGCGTGTCACTGGAACAAAATCCATTTTTTCCTCCGTGGTCTTACTGGTCATAAGACTGCTGCATGACGCCAGTCCCTGAAGCATAACGCAAGCCGCAACAGCGGTCATAACATTTTTAAATTTCATCTTTAATTTTCATCTCCCTTATTTTTTTCAAACACAGCTTCAACTGTCACATCTTCAGCAGGCATCCTGAAACTGTAAATAACAGATTTTGTCTTCAAACTAAGATAAAGTGTACTTTCTCTCTGAATATTATAATCAGCCAGAGTTCTGTTATCCTCCAGCTGCGTTCCGTCAAAAACAAGTTTCTGCTGGTCAGGTGGAATTCCAGTCTTATCCTGAAGCTTGGCTTTCACATTTTCAATGCTATCACTTGCCTCAACCTCCAGTGTAATAGTCTTGTCAGCAGGAGTCTTCACAAAAATCGGCATACCAGAGGCTGATATAACAATGCTGAAAAGCAGAAACATAACAAAAAAAATTCTTCTGAAACTCATTTTCACATCTCCAGAGACAGTATCGTCTCACCCGCAGCATTTCTGATAATCAGCTTCTTCAATTCATACCCGACATCAGGTGTCAGTTCAAGACTTACTGTTTCACCCTTTTCAGCCTGTACAGCAGATGGTTCTACCGTACCTCCGGTCGTTTCACTTACTGTAATTTTATAAAGTGAAGGAGGCTCCTTGCTGTCACTGCCGGCATCACATGCCGACATCAAAAATACAGCCGCCACAAAAATAAAAAATATAAAACCTCTATACATCATTAGCATCCTTACAAAACACAAATTAACATTTTTAAACAATCAACTCAATTTGGATTTCCATGTCTTATACTTTTTCAAGTCAGATGATATGAATTTCGTGCACAGAGCCAGCATGGCAGCATCATCAGTAAGACCGATTATCGGCAGAAAATCAGGAATCAGATCAACCGGCGCAAAAACATAAATCAAAGTGAATATGGTAGCTGAGATAGTCCCCCTGGGCATCCTGGCATATTTACCGGCAAAATAATCATGCAGCATAGAGAAAAACAGATGGACATCCTCAGCATGTTCTGCCAGAGCTCCTTTGCTGGATTTTGATTTGATCTGTTTCTCTTTTCCAAAGACATCACTGAAATCTTTGTCCGTATAATCAGACTTCTTGAATGACTCAAACTTTCTGCTGACCCTTTCCTGATCCTGTTCTGATAAAATCTTACTCATTTTCATTTCAATATCATATATACCACAGAACCGTCTCTGACAGCAATGAATCCATGATTTATATCTGTCAGCCAGTCGGCGGCATTACGGGCCTCATACATTCCCAAACCGCGCCATGCCAGCCAGTCATAGATCTGAACCTCTGACCACCTGTGCCTGCCATCCTGTGTCAGGAAATGACGGAAAGCATTGAATTCACTTTCTGAAAATCTGACACTGGCACATTCCCCATCAAAAAGATGTCTGCCGGACTCCATCTGAAAATCCCAGTATGAGCAGGCATCTGTCCAGACTGTATAACTATGATGTCCGGAATCCACAGTAAGTGTACATCCGGACAGACCAATTACAAGCAATACCAGCAGCAAAGATGATGCGATCAGCAAGAATTTTCTTCTCATTTCAGTTCTGTCCTTAATTAAAGAATACCCAACTTATGAAGCCAGGGCAATAGTTGAAGAATAATTTCTACCGGACAACATGACAAAGCAAAAACAAATAGTAATTACAGATAAAATAAGAATCTTGCTCATAAGTATTTATACCTCATCAGTTAAAACATTATACACAAAGCGCGGTCCCTCTTCACCGTACTTACCAGTCAGAACAAATCCAGCCTTTGCTAAAACTTTCTGTGATGCTATGTTGCCGATTTCAGTCTCAGCTTCAATCCTGTGCACACAAGGCTGATCTTTTGCCCATCGCACTACAGCAGACACAGCTTCTGTTGCATAACCCTTGTCCTGATAATCCTCTGCGATACCATACCCGATCTCAACTATTCCTTCTTCGCTGATTCCTTTGAATGACAGATTTCCTATTATCGTACCCGTTCCATCATTCAGTTCCATATTCCAAGCCGCATACCACACACGGCTGTCAGGATGTGCAGTACAACCGTCCAGCATCTCCTGATATGCTGCCTTCAGTTCCGGCACCGTTTGTTCTGCTATCAGATCTTCCATCTGCTCATCTGATGCAGGATATATATCAAGTCGTTCTGTCTTTATCATCCAGCCTCCATAAACTGAAAGCCCATCAATCCAATCTTTTCTTCAGCTCAGCCTTAATCTAGCAGTTATTTGTTCAGAAAATCTGCGGATAATATCCTCAAAAATATAGCCCATGCGCATACCGTCAACGGTGTTCGGGTCAAGGTCGATTTCGGAAAACTTTTTGATCACACCATAAAGACGGTTATTTTTATCCATCTTTTCGATCTGTTTTTTGAAGTCCAGATTGGCTAGAATAGACTGAACGTTTGCCGAGAAACCCTCTATGTAGCTTTCAAAGTTAGAGGCAATGTTATCGCTGTCATTCAACAGACGGGACAGCGTAAACTCGCTGGTATTATAGAAAGGGTAGCCGGAGACCTTTTCAAGCATAGCCGCCGGAAGATTGGGATTAGATTTGTATTTCGCAACGACGTCCTGCTTCGTCTTTGTCAATGCACACTCAAAGCGGCGGATAATGACCATGGGGATAATAACCTCTTTGTATTTATCGGAGGTATATGCACCGCAGAGCGAATTGGCAATTGACCAGACAAGGCTGACCTCCCGGCTTACGTCAATCGAGGTATCGTCAAACATAACATCGTAATTATAAATCTTCGGCATGATCGGTTTCTCCCTTTCTGTTTTCTTCAGCAAATGAGGCAAGCAGTAGCTGCAGTTGCTCGGCTTGAGCATCTGTGATCGGTTGCCCTTCAAACATTCGCAGAGCATCAACAAACCCGTTCGTATCCATCACAGTTTTACACACATCCGGAGGCGGGGCTTTTCGAAGCGCAATGTAATGCTCGTCCATTTTCTTTCGGGTACTCTTTGACGGTTGCAACACGTCAATTAATTTGGCATACACGTCAGAAGTAGGCGCGTTTACGCCGTCTTCAATGTATTTCATGTTGGAAGGAGGCAAGCCGACTGCGCTAGCAAGCTGACGTTGGCTCATTACGTTGTGGGCTTCCCGGCATTTCACGATCAGTTTGCCGAGGGCTTGTTTTTCTTTGACATTTTTCTTGTCAGAATCGTCCCGTTTTGGCAATTCGGCACCTCCTTTCAAGTGTTCTATGTTCTATAATATAGAACATTATATCACAGCTCTAACGAAATTTCAATAAATCAGCACATTTTTCTTCAAAAAAATGAAGTGACCCCCAAAATCGTCATTTTTGAAAATTTGACCCCCATTTTGACCCGAAAAATCGAAAATGACCCCCACAACAATTCCATGGGGGTCAATGTATCAAAACTTCCGTGTAACGCCATTAAAAAAGCCTTGAAATCATCACGATTCCAAGGCTTTTTTCTTTTGTTTATGAGCTTTTTGGACTTTTCGTCTTTAGACAATCTAGTCCTTTTTAATCCGTTTTAGACTGGTTTAGACGAAATTTTTTGTCGTCTTTTTTGGTCGTTTTTTTGAACGACCAAAACTTTCCTCCAGAAAATGAGTTTTACACACAAAATGCCACCTATCACAAAGTATCATATTCCCTTGTAGAACAAGGAAAAATGACTAATGGACA
>JAKSTW010000028.1 GCA_024402405.1 Spirochaetia bacterium
TATAAAACAGCTGTTTAAATGGTATTTTTATGGCTTTTTAACTGTTTTGTTTGACGACCTGCCGAAAACAGAAGCTTATAAAAGTCAGGGCATAAAAAAGCCGCCAGAAAATGGCGGCCTTTGTAGTTAATATATGCTAGTGTACTTTTTGATTAGAAAATCAGCTAGCTCACTATGGTATCCAAAAACCTCAGCAAGTTCTTCATCTTTGTTTCTGAGATAATCAATGTATTCTTGGAAGTCTTTTTCTGTCGTCAGAAACCCAAATATTTTTTCGGCCATCTCTTTTTGGAACCCTCCAAAAAAAAGTGGAGGCGGATATTTGTCTAAATTGCCTATTATTGAATTTTTAATCTGAGTGTATTCCTTATTCAGCTTCTCTATTGCTGTATCCAATTCCTCTCCATGAAGCTTGTCTTGTAAATTGTATAAGATCCTGTTGTATTTCGCCCATGAATTAAAATATTTGCCTATATCTGTATTTTGCCATAAATGATCAATTTGTCTCTTCTTTGTTTCTGTCATTTATTACCCCATAGTTTGACGACCTGCCAAAAACGGAAGCTTATAAAAGTCAAGCACCTGCACTGCAAGAATTGCGTACAGAATCATTTCCAGCCGTCTGTTCATTCTTGACTCCTCCAATATTATCTTATATATTGAAAGCATAAACAGAGGGGCAACGCCCCTCCTTGTTTTACTTCTCACCGAGAAGTTCTGTAAGCCACTTTATGAGTTCGAGAATCAGAGCCGCCACAGCTATTTTCTCGGTCTTTGTAAGTGGCTTTTTTTTCTGTTTGACGACCTGCCAAAAACGGAAGCTTATAAAAGGAAAATGGCGGCTGTGTTATGCAGTCTGTGGAGCTGGATTTTCATCGACTATTTCAAACAGTTCCGGGGGGAAAAGATAATCTTCGTCTGTTTCGTCGACAATACGATACCATCCTTCTGAAATTTCGATAACCTCATAAGCTTTGCCATTGAGTAATCCCAGTGGGTCATTTTCTCCGATAAATCGTACTGTCATTTTTTGTCTCTCCAAGTCTTAACTTTGAATTCAACTCTCTCACCCTGAGCCTCGTACCAGTGAATTTCAGGTTTGACAACCTGCCGAAAACAGAAGTTTATAAAGGTTAAACCCTACCTCCTTTCTAGAAAGGAAATCAAAGTATTTATCACCCGCAGAATAGGACGATAAATAATCCAAATACCTATTATCGCCATAACTAAATAAATCAATGGTATGCCTATACTCGTAGTCGGTAAGCAGATTTTTTAAACATCTCTCCAATCTATTAAATTTTTCTTTTTTATAGCGTAAATCAGAGAACCGGCAATGTCAAGTTTATGTGTTTGACGACCTGCCAAAAACGGAAGCTTATAAAAGTTCAAACTTACATAAAGCGGGAAATAACGGAAAATAAGGGAAAATTTCCCTTGATCGCTGACAATAAATAAGGGGCTTTGTTCAAGCCCCTCATGTTTTAATTTTACTCAGTCCATGTTATCAAGATACCACGCTGCATAGCTTGGATATCCTTTTTCTTTCTGTGCCCATTCATCAAGATCTTTGTAGGCACCCTGTTCTTTCTTATCTTTTTCTTCGCTACCGTCTTCCCACCAGCCAGGGGCTTTCATTTTTGGAGCGGCTTCAAACAGTCGCTTTTCAGCATTAACCATTTCCGTACAAATTTCTTCTAATGTTTTTCCTTCTTCCATAGCCAACCTCCGATTTTATGATACCATATTTTTATATCTTTGTCAGTTTGACGACCTGCCAAAAATGGAAGCTTATAAAAGTAAAATTGCATTCTTCTCCATTATTGTCAAAATAGTAGGAAATAATCCCACAGAGAATCCATGTGCCATAAGTTGTTGTTCTAAAATATTTATTAAGATTTTCTTCTGCTTTTAAAAATTCCTGAGTCTGTCTGATTTTTAGTTTTGAACCTGCCAACTTTTTTGTAATGACAGAAATCGATTCCAAGACATTGAAACCAACAACATCGCTTTTTGCCATATATGCCTCCATTTGTAGAAGATATATATAGCAAATACGAATATCATCGCGTGATAGCGAGAAGAATTATTTAGGAAAATTTGGGTCGTTGATAATTTTTTCAATGCATTCTTTCACATAAGCTTTCAGTTCACCATTAAGAATAGCTCTTTTTGTCTCTGAATTCCAATCCTGATATTTAAAATTTTTCCATCCGTATGGATAATTTTTTTCGTGAGCATGATCAAAACAAGTCAGTTGTTGCTGGTAACTTTTTATATTCGTTTTTTTTATTGAGAGAAAAATACATGAGTTTTTTTCTCTTCCAAAAACAATTGTACAATCTTTAGGACAATTATCTGGAATAAAATTAATCCATTGCTTTCCATAATCTGTAAAAATATTAGTTTTTGATTCTTTTTCACATTTCAGTTCACTCATTTGAGTTTTAAACTTTTCGTAAACTTCTATATCAAAATTATTTCCATTTTCTAAAACAGCCAAAGTTTCATCAAAATTCTTAATCATCAATTCTGTTAATTGTTCTGACATTTTTATCTCCATAGTTTGATTAGTGATTTTATCAATGAGCCCTATGTACTGCCTAATGGTCTCTACAACAGGACTTGCATTTGCAATATTTTCCAGACAAATTTTCAACCAATTTTTTATATCCTGAGAATATGAAATACATTTCCAGAATGGTTCTTCACTGCTCTTCCTTGTCGATGTTTTCGACGGATTATGCCCATCCTTTGTCAGATACAAAAGCTTGTATTTACATTTAGTCTCTTTTGCATATTTATTATATCTAAGTAACTGGCATGGTTGGTCACCGGCATCAATTTTGTTCTCGATAAGAATTATATAATTTGATTCTGGAAGCCGGATTAAAATATCAAGTCTTCCTCCCGACTTATAATCTTTAGATACTGCCCCAATTGAAAACTCGACATCCACTTCTGCATTTTCTGTTATTAAATCTTCATTGGGAGCAATTATTTTTAGGAAATTATCCAAAAACAAAGCTCCTTGACCATGAGTTCCTTTAGGATTTAATAATTCAGCAAGAAAAGCGGAATGCGTTTTTACTTCATCAGTTTCAGCTTTTAATATCGAGAAAATATTAAAGAAGTCACCTTTCTGTTCTTTTTCCTTTCTTAGTCTTTCATTTTCTTCTACGATTGGTTTTACATCGGCCAGAAAAGATTTTATTTTTTCTTCATTCATAGTTCTATTATACCACACCTATTTTATCATTTTCCGATATTTATTATTTTTCTCCGCTATCATCAAATGATATTGAATAATGCTATAATATCCTTATGAAACAGGAAAATTCAAGTTTGACAACCTGCCAAAAACGGAAGCTTATAAAAGCATGGTCGCGACCCCTTCCTCCGGAGGGAAGTGCTCTGTATATTACATATAATTCAAAATAATTTGTATAGGTCCCAATGTTAAGTTGACATTAACTTTAAAAAAGTTATATTAAAGATAAATAATTTTTATGATTCGAGAAATTGATATGGCAGCTGAGTTGGACAGAAAAAACAAGAAAAAAATATTGGTAGTTGAAGATGATGAGGATATCAGAAATCTTATTATCTTCAATCTCAGTCTGAATGACGAATATAAGATTTTTGGCACAGATACAGGAGAGGAGGCGCTGAAAATAGCAGCCAAAGTGTTTCCTGATCTGATAATACTGGATATAATGCTGCCCGGAATTGACGGGTTTGAAGTGTGCAGGCAGCTGAAGGCCGGGCTTGGAACCAGAAACATTCCGGTGGTGATGCTGACTGCCAGGGCTGATGACAAGGATGTTATCCGCGGCTACGAGCTGGGCGTCGAGGATTATATGCGCAAACCTTTCAGCAGCATGAAGATTCTTCTGGCCAGAGTCAGCAATGTACTTAAGCGGCATGAGAATTCCGGTGAGAACATCATCCAGATCGATACTCTGTCGATCGATGTTCTGAGCAGGACTGTCACCGTTGACGGACGACCTGTCGAGCTGTCCAATTCGGAATTCAGGATTCTGGAACTGCTGGCCGGGAACCCCGGTGTAGCTTATTCCAGAGATGTTATCATGAATTATATAAAGGCTGAGGATTCTGCACCAAAGAAATTACCTAATTCCCTCAGGTCTATAGATGTCCAGGTGCTTGCTGTGAGAAAGAAGCTTGGTACCTGCGGCAGATATATCCAGACTGTCAGAGGGACAGGTTATATTTTTAAAGCAGAATAATGAAAATAAGGCCGTTTTTCGTTAAGATATTCTCTTTACATATTTTTTCTCTGTTTATAATCGTGTTTGTCTCCATGGCTCTCACTGTCAATGCCATTTCTGACATGATGTACAAGAAGACAGAGAAAGAGCTGGAAGATGTGTGTATGCTGGTGTGCAATATGTTTCCGGCAGATCATGTGATCTCCCTTTATGATGCCGAGGCTCTGTGTCTTCAGGCTGCTGCAGGTACAGGCATCAGGCTTACCCTGATCCAGTATTCAGGCAGCGTGCTGGCAGATTCTGTCTCCAACTACAGGAACATGACCAACCATTTTGACAGGCCTGAGATCATCGATGCTTTTACCCATGATATAGGACACAGCATAAGACGCAGCGAGACTCTTGGTATCCATATGATGTACGGTGCGGTGCCCATTCCGTCCATGAGCTTCCTAATCAGGGCTTCCATACCGCTTAAAGAGGTCAACAGCTTCATACACAGAATGTATGACAAGATAGTTCCGTTTGTATGCTTCATACTTCTGCTGATAACTCTTTTCGCATATTTCTTCTGTCATGGCATAGACCGGAGCATTTCCTCCATCACCAATGTCACCAGGCGTTATGCTTCCGGAGATTTCTCTTCTGAGGTTGCCATTGATGATGCTGAGCTGCGCGATTTGGGACAGGCTGTGAACTATATGGGGCAGGAGCTGAAGAGCCGGTTTGATGTCATAACTGCCAGGAAAGAGCAGGTGCAGAATATCATCAACGGCATGATAAATCCTCTGATCGTGGTGGATGAGTTCATGCAGGTGAGGGAGCTGAATTCTGCCGCAAAGAGTCTGAAAGGGGGAAACCCGGCTGATGATTTCAGCGGAAAAAATCTTTCTGATGTCATAGACAGTGAAAGTATCCTGAAGATGGTGCGCAGAGTCTTTGATGAGAAGGGACATAAGAGTGTCACTGTCTGCACTGACAGCACAAAAAACATCTATTATTATGTGAATATCTCATTCATAGATAACCTGAGCCTCCGTGACAGACGCGGCAATGTGCTTATCATAATGAACGATATCACAGGCATCAAACGGCTGGACAATATGAGGCGTGAATTTGCAGTCAATGTGTCCCATGAACTGAAGACTCCGGTCACTTCCATCCTCGGTTATGTGGACACTCTGCTGGGAATATATGATGAGCATCCTGAGAAAGTCGTTGATTTCCTGAAAATCATAAAGAAGCAGTCAGTGCGGCTGTCGTGCATCATTGAGGATCTGCTGTTCCTTTCCAGAACTGACGATACCTATATGCAGCTGGAGAAGGAGATGGTCGATGCCAATGAACTTTCTTCCGTATGTCTTAACAGTGTCTCTGAAATGGCTTTATCAAAACATATAACACTTAAGTGTGATAACCGTGGTGTCAAGACCATTCTGGTCCATCCGGTGCTGGCTGAGCAGGCTGTGAATAATCTTCTGAACAATGCTGTCAAATATTCCGGCGATGGTGCTGATGTCATTCTCCATCTTGAGAATGATGGTAATTATGTTGTAATATCAGTCGAAGATAACGGACCTGGCATAAAGCCTGAGCATCTCCCTAATATCTTCAACCGTTTCTACCGTGAGAACAAGGAGATAAGCCGCAGTCTTGGCGGCACAGGCCTGGGACTTTCCATAGTGAAGCAGGTGGCTGAGACTCATGGCGGAAAGGTTGCCGTGGAGAGCACCGAGGGTTCGGGTTCCGTGTTCAGAATTTATTTTCCTGTCTGAAGGAGTTTTTATGAAAAAATTTATTTCTCTTATGTTCGTTCTGCTGCTTGCGCTGAATTGTTTCGGTGCCGATATGCGTCTGGACCAGGTGCTGACGCCTGATCCTGCCGTAAAGATCAGGACGATGAAGAACGGACTCACATATTATGTCAAGCAAAATTCTTATCCTGAAAAAAATGTATCATTGCGTCTGGTGGTCAGGTCAGGCTCACTTATGGAGAACAGTAACCAGCTGGGACTGGCTCATTTCATGGAGCACATGGCATTTAACGGCACTGAGCTTTATCCTGGTAATTCCGCAGTGGATGCCATGGAGAAGATGGGCATTCAGTTCGGAGCTGATGTTAATGCCTATACTACTTATGACAGGACAGTTTTCATGATAAACCTTCCTGACAATTCTCCTGAGACTATAGACCGAGGCATCGAGATCCTGGCTCAGTTCGGCGGTAAGGCTCTGCTGGATGCCGGGGAGATAGAGAAAGAGCGGAAGGTGGTCATAGAGGAATGGCGCCGCGGCAAGGGTGCTGCTGAGAGGCTGAGGCATTTTGAGACAGATATGCTGCTGGCTGATTCCCGCTTTGTAGAAAGGGATCCTATCGGTTCCATAGATGTGCTGGAGAGTTTCACCCGTGATGATCTGGTCAGCTATTATAAGACATGGTTCAGACCTGATCTGATGGCTGTGGTGGCTTCCGGTGATTTTAATGCCAGAATGGTCGAGAAGAGCATAAAGAAGCATTTCAGTTATATGAGATCTGAGGGGCCTGTTCCGGCTGTGGATAAATCAATTCCTGATACCAAGGGAACTGTGGCTGGTGTTTTCTCTGACATTGAGCTTCCTTCTGTTGAATATAATTTTTATGTCAAGGCTCCGGTGTTCCCGCAGAAGACAGTTGCGGACTACCGTGATGGCCTGATAAGGACATTGTATCTCAATATGCTGTCAGACCGGTATGATGAGCTGCTGAGGAAAGGGGGACAGAGCTTTTCTTTCGCCGGAGCCGGTTTTGCTGAGCTTTTCAGTTCCAAGTCTCTGTTCGCCGTTACATCCACTCTGAATGAGGATTCTATTGAGAAAGGTATTGCTGATGTGGTGGCTGAGATCGCCAGAGCAGGACAGCATGGATTTACCCAGGGTGAGCTTGACAGAGCAAAAGCCGAGCTTATGAGTTACATGGAAATGGCATATAATGAGCGGGATAAGACTGACTCAAATTCTTATGCTGATGAATATATCAGAAACTTTGCTGACGGTGAGGCTATTCCCGGAATTGAGACTGAGTTTGCGATCTACGGCAGATTCCTTCCCGGAATCACTCTGGCCCAGGTGAATGCGGTGGGAGAATATTTCATGGATCCTGATAATCATGTGATCCTCCTGTCAGGCTGCAATAAGGATGATCTGGTCTATCCTGAGCCTGCTGATGTCATAAAGCTGACAAACACCGTGCTGGCTGCACCGCAGACTCCTTATGATGATGGCAACACTGCTGCGTCTCTGCTGGACAGAGATTCACTTGTTCCCGGCACTGTTGTTTCAGTTGTTGAGAACACAGAGCTTGGAATCACCAGAATAAAACTTTCCAATGGTGCTTCTGTCATATTGAAACCTACAGATTTCAAGAATGATCAGATCGTATATTCAGCTGTCAGTATGGGTGGAAATTCACTGGTGTCTGACAGTCAGTGGCCATCATCTCTGGTGGCATGTTCCGTGATGGCAAATTCTGGGCTGGGAAAACTTTCCAGAACAGAGCTGGATAAATATCTGAAGGGACGCAATGTTTCCGTAGTGCCGTATATAGAGGATTTCTCAGAGGGATTCACCGGTGCATCCACAGGACAGGATCTGGAGACTGCATTCCAGATGATGCATCTTTATTTCACTTCTCCTGTATGCAGCCGTGAGGGATATGATTCCTACATGTCAAGGATGGAGAGTTTCCTGAAGAATCAGGAGGTGGTGCCTGATGTGGTTTTTGCCAGAGAGATAAGGACTGCCATGACACAGGGTGCGCTCAGAGGACGCTATCTGGATGCTGATATGCTGAAAGATATTTCCATGGAGGATGCCGAGGCTGTGTTCCGACAGCGGTTCAATGATCCGTGTGACTTCACTTTTATTTTCACCGGCAGCTTTGATGTTCAGAAAGTGACAGAACTGAGCTGCCTGTATCTGGGCTCTATCGGTGGTGAAGCTGCTCCCGAGACATGGAAGGATAACGGTGTCAGATATCACCATGCTGACAGCCGCCTGGATGTACAGTGCGGAAATGATGCCAAGACCAGTGTCATGTATGTTATGAATGGCAGTTATGATTATTCTGATGAGGAGAATATGGCAATTGATGCTCTGTGTGAAATGCTGAATATGAGACTCCGGGAGACTATCAGGGAGGATATGGGCGGTACATACGGCATCAGCGCTTTTCCGTCATATTCCCAATATCCTGTTCCTGAATATATTGTGAACATTTATTTCACATGCGATCCTGACAGGCAGACAGAGCTTGAGAATGCCGTAGTTGCTGAGATCGAGAAGCTGAAGCATGAGATCCCGCAGGAATATCTGGATAAGTATAAGGCAGCCGCAATACCTGCTTTCCGGAAAGACCTCAGAGAGAATTCATTCTGGCTTTCTGCAATTACAGACAGCATCTATAATGGCGGTGATGTCATGCTTCCTGCTGAATTTGAGAGGATCGTCACAGAATTGGACTGCACCGTTCTGGCTGAGAAGGCAGCACGCTATTTCGATACAGCATCAGCTCTGACAGCCACAATGAACCAGAAAAAATGAAAATTAATATTTCTATTGAAATCTCTTATTCTATCCCTTATAATTTGAAGTTATGAATCTTGAACTTTTTGTCCTTGGGTGCGGCGGAATGATGCCGCTTCCGAGGCGACATCTGACATCTGTTCTGCTGAGGCGAGAGGGGGAGCTGTTTCTGTTTGACTGCGGAGAGGCCACACAGATTTCTCTGAAGAAGCTGAATCTGCGCTGGAAAAATATCTCTGCCATCTTCATTTCCCATACCCATGCGGATCATGTGACAGGACTTCCGGGGATTCTCATGCTGTCATCACAGGTGGAGCGCTCAGAGCCGCTCTATATTTTCGGTCCTCCCAAGATCAGGGAATTTGTAGAGTCCAGCATCAAGGTTCTTGATATGTACATAAACTATGAGATAATTGTAAAAGAAATAGATGAACCTGGAGTCATATACCAGGGGGATTCGTTCAGGATCGAGGCTTTCCGCCTTGAGCACACCAAACCATGCTATGGATATACACTGACAGAGGAGATGAGGCCTGGTGTGTTCCATCCGGAGAAAGCTCTGGAACTGGGCATTCCCATGGGGGAGAAATGGTCATCACTCCAGAAAGGTGAGCATGTGGTGCTGGCTGACGGCACTGACATATCTCCTGATATGGTGCTGGGTGAGCCAAGAAAAGGGCGCAAGTTCTCATTCGTTACGGACACTCTGTATCTTCCCGATATAGCCGGGCATGTCAAGAATTCTGATATTTTTATATGCGAGGGCATGTTTGAGAATGAGCTGGCAGAGTCTGCACATGAGAAGAAGCACATGACGGCAGGTGAGAGTGCCAGAATTGCTGCAGAGGCAGGCGGAATAAAGAAGCTGGGGCTGATACATTACAGTCCCCGTTATACAGATAAAGATCTGAAGGTGCTGGCTGACCAGGCCCAGGAGGTGTTTCCCGACACATTCCTGACCCGTGACGGTCAGATCATCCCGATTAAATATGAGGATTGAATTGGAGAAATATAGATGATACGTGTGGAAAACATTAGCAAGATCTATGGCTCTATGAAAGCGGTGGACAATGTGTCCTTTCATATTGGCCGTGGAGAGATCGTGGGTCTGCTGGGCCCTAACGGAGCAGGCAAGACTACGATTATGAAGATTCTCACCGGTTACCATTATCCTACCAGTGGGAATGCGGTTCTCAACGGATACAGCATTTATGATGATCCGCTGAAAGTGAAAGAATCTACCGGATACCTGCCTGAGATGGCGCCGCTGTATGATGACCTGACAGTCAGTGAATATCTGGACTTTATGGCCGACATCAGGAAGGTGCCTAAGAATGAGAAGAAGCAGAGGATCGAGAAAGTCATAGAGGAATGCGGACTTTCTCCTGTGGTCTACAGAGGAATCGGCAAGCTTTCCAAGGGATACCGCCAGAGGACAGGACTGGCTCAGGCTATTGTCCATTCTCCGGAGATCCTTATTCTGGATGAGCCTACCACAGGTCTGGATCCTAACCAGATCATAGAGATCAGAAAGCTGATATGCGATATCGGAAAGGAGAAGACAGTCATTCTCTCCACCCATATACTCCAGGAGGTTGAGGCAGTCTGCAACAGGATCCTCATTCTGAACAGGGGGCATATCGTGGCTGAGGGAACTCCTGACAAGATCCGTGAGGATGTGGTTGAGGACGATATGTATACTGTTGAGATCGCAGGTGATGTGAATGTGGATTCCATGGCTGCCCTGAGATCAGTGAAATCCATTGTATCGGTGGACAGGACTGACGGAAAGACAGTGGTTCACATGTCGGTGGAGAAGAGATCGGATGCAGGTTCTGAGATTTTTGACTGGGCTGTCAGCAGCGGATGCAGACTCTCCGCCATCATTCCTGAGAAGACCAGCCTGGAGGATATCTTCAGAAAACTTACAAACCAGGGAGTGATGTGATATGAATGTTAAGGGACTTATGAAAAAAGAATTGAAGGCATACTTCAATTCACCTATGGCATACCTGGTGGTGCTGTTCTTTGTGCTGTGCCTGAATATCTTCTTCTTTTTCTTCGGGCAGTTCTTTGCTCATGACAATGCCAATATGCGCGGATATTTCCAGATCGTGCCTGTTCTTTTTATTCTTATTCTTCCGGCCATCAGCATGAGAAGCTGGGCTGAGGAGAGAAAGCTCAGGACTGACGAGCTGCTTTTCACACTGCCTCTCAGCGAGTTTGAGATAGTCATGGGAAAATTTCTCAGCGGAGTTTTCCTGCTGGTGCTTATGATACTGCTGACACTTCCTGTTCCGATCATGCTGAATATGTTCGGCAATTTCGAGCGTGGACAGATCATCGGAGAATATATGGGAACATTCCTGCTGGGAATGGCCGGACTTTCTGTTGGACAGTTCATCTCATCCAGAACATCCAACCAGATAAGCGCTTATATCTTCAGTGTCATCATACTGATCTTCATAACATTCATCGGTGATATAACCATGATAATCAATGTTCCGCCTGTGGTGGGAAATATATTCAGCTACCTTTCACTTTCAACTCATTTTGAGTCATTTGAGAAAGGTATATTTGATACCAGGGATTTCGCATACTTTGCGATAATCATCAGCCTGTTCATCTATCTGAACATAAAAGTCATCAAGCTGAAGAAATAAGGGGGCACAGATATGAATAACAGAAAAAAAGAGATAGTTCTGGCTGTGCTGGTTTTCATCGCCGCCATACTTCTGGCACTGAATACCACCAGATATTTTTTCAGAATAGATATGACAGAGAATAAATCTTTCACGATATCCAATACCACAAAGGAGTATATCCGTTCCATTCCGGAAGAGGTGAACATCACATATTATATCTCTGACAAGATCAGGACCATAGCTCCGGCAGCTTCCCAGATCGAGGATCTGCTGTTTGAGTATGCAGCCAACTCCAGAAAACATGTGGTGGTCAATTCTCTGGATCCTGCCAAGCACAATATGGAAGGATATGTGAAGAATCTTGGTGTCACAGCCCAGCAGGTGGAGATCTACGACAGGAATGAGCGTGCATATTCCACAGTATATTCAGGCATCATCATCCAGTATCTGGACAAAACAGAGGCCATAGGGTTCATCCTGGACGCCGCCAATCTTGAGTATGAGGTCACCAGCAGAATACAGAAGCTGGTGGAAGGCAAGAGCATGAAGATAGGTCTGCTGTCAGGGCATGAGTCCAACACAGTGGATTTCTACTATTCTTTCCTGCAGGGTGATCTTTCACAGAACAGCGAGGTCCAGGTGTTTGAGTGGGGACAGGAGATCCCTTCAGACATATCAGTTCTTTTTGTCCTGGGCAACAAGGACATATCCGAGGGAGATCTGCTGCCGGTGGATGAGTACATGATGGCAGGTGGAAAGGTGATCTTCTGTGTGGACGGTGTTGATGTGAACATGGTGGACAACCTGAAAGCAACCAAGCTGGAGGCCAATCCATGCCTGGAAATGCTGAAAAAATGGGGCATCACTGTGAACAACGACCTGGTTCTGGACCGTTACTGTAAGAAGATAACACTGAAGGGTACACTGCCGCTGAATTATCCGCAGTGGCTCAGCATAAACAACAAGTTTGTCTCCAAGGATAACCCTGTCATGGCAGGTTTCATGGGTATGGATCTGCTGTGGGTCAGCTCCATTGACATTCAGCCGGTGGAAGGTCTGGGGTAT
Organism: Spirochaetia bacterium; assembly: GCA_024402405.1. Lineage (GTDB taxonomy): Bacteria > Spirochaetota > Spirochaetia > CADAEX01 > CADAEX01 > CADAEX01. Next base: position 12,503 of record JAKSTW010000028.1, read on the forward strand.
GAGCAGCTTATGGCCAGCACAGATGATTCATGGATCCTGACAGATTATGTATCTCTGAGTCCGTTTGAGTCATACACTACATTCAACATAGCTTCTGAGACAAAGGGATCCCATCCTCTGGGATTCATGGTTTCAGGCAAATTCCACAGTGCCTTCACTGACAAGACCAGTGAGGATACAAAGATAATTGTTGTGGCTGATGCGGATTTCCTCTCCAACCTTATTGAGTATTCAGAAAGTCCCAGCAACCTGATTTTCGCAGAGAATGCGGTGCAGTATATGTCCAACGACAGTTTCATGGGCATCAAGACCAGAAGCATGAGGGATATGAGACTGAACAAGATTTCTGATATCAGGACAAAAATAAGGGCTATCCTTATGGTATATGCCGTGAATATTTTCATTATTCCTCTTGGAATAATAATTTATGGCGTTGTCAGATATTTCCGCAGAAAGAGAAAGGATGCATGAAAATGAGCTTTAGATCAAAGATTATTACTTTATCAGCAGCCATTGTGATTCTGGCTGCCACATATTTTCTGGGAGGTCAGTTCTCCAATAATAAGAAAGTGGACAGACTGGCCATGGAGCCTATGTTTGACATGACTCTGAAAGATTCCATGACCGCACTGAAGGTGGACACTGTGGAGGGTGCTCTCAGGCTGGAGAAGATCAGCAAGGATCAGTGGATCGTCAGGATAGATGATACAGTGACATATCCTGCGTCGGCACAGAGAGCCAACAGCCTGGTGGACTCAGTTTTTGCTGTGACCAAGTACAAGCTTATGGGGCATGGTGAGAAATACTGGGAAGAATTTGAGCTGGAGCCTAACCGTGCGGATGCCGTTGAGATCATAAAAGACGGTGAGACTATGTTCACACTTTATGTTGGAAAAGAGGGACCAGGACGGAAGGGTGATTATGTCCGCAGCTCTCTCTCAGATGAGATCTATCTGACCGATGCAACGATGCAGCGTCATTTCGGCAAGGAACCTAAGTACTGGTTCTCCATGAGACTTTTCCCTGACGGATATATCGGTGAGGATATGTTTGCCTATACTATCATCAACAATATGACCGGAGAACGGCTGTCTCTGAAGAAGGACAGACCTGACAGAAAAGGGCAGTGGGAGAATCTCACTCCTGGCGGTGCTGTTCCTACCAAGTTCGGTGCTGACACTATTGCCAATAAGATCGCCACTATCGAGGGTGACAATTTCATCAACGGTGAGAAGCTGAATCCTAACTATACCATTGAATGTGACAGTGCTGAGTATGGACATATAATTTTTGACTGTCAGAAAATAAGGGATGGTGAGAATTATATGTACGTGATGAACCGCCGCGGTGATTCATATATGTATCTTGTCTCAGAGGACAAGCTGCTTCCTATTTTCCAGCCGACTGAGCTTTTTGAGAATAAATGAGGATAATAACAGTCAGCCGTGAGTTTGGCAGCGGCGGCCGGGTGCTGGGCAGAAAGATAGCTGATATTCTGGGTTATGATTACTATGACCGGGAGATCATCAGCACTCTGGCCCGGGAGAACGGCATGGATGAGCAGTATCTGGAGCAGATGCTGCCGGGACATCAGTGGAGCACATTGCCGCTGTCCATGAAGAAATGTTTTTCTCCATCTGCGTCGATCAGAAATTCCAGTGTCTCCCTGCTGGTCAAAGAGAAAGAGGTGATCCGCAGTATCGCAGCCAAAGGACGCAACTGTCTGATAGTAGGTCGTAATGCAGACTGGTATCTTCAGGATTATGACCCTCTGAATATTTTTGTCTGTGCCAGTATGGAGTCAAAGATCAGGCGGTGTATGGAACGGCAGGATGATATGCGGAATATGTCTGCTAAGGATTTGGAGAAGACTATCAGAAATGTGGACAGAAACAGAAAGACAGCCAGGGAAGTCATTGCTGGAAACACCTGGGGATGCAGTTCCACATATCATCTTACCCTTAATACCACTGGATGTGACCTGGGCAGACTGGCCAGATCTGCATCTGATTTCATCACTGCCTGGTTTGCCGAGTAATTTTTCATAATAATTATGGCTATACAGTTATCAGATCATTTTACATACAGGCGTCTGCTTAGGTTTGCATTTCCATCCATACTGATGCTGATATTCACATCGATCTACAGCGTGGTTGACGGACTTTTCATCTCGAATTTTGTGGGGAAGGTCTCTTTTGCCGCTGTGAATTTCATAATGCCGTTTCTCATGGTAATGGGTGCCGTGGGATTCATGATAGGTGCAGGTGGAAGCGCGCTTATTGCCAAGACACTTGGGGAAGGGGACAGAGTTCAGGCTGACCGGCTCTTCTCATTCTTCATATATTTCTCGATCTTCATAGGTGTGGTTCTGTCTGCTGTGGGTATGGTGAGCATCAGGTGGGTCGCCACAGCTTTGGGGGCTGATGAGTCCATGCTGGGAGACTGTGTGCTCTACGGAAGGATCATACTGACCGGTGTGCCTGCGTTCCTGCTGCAATTTGAGCTCCAGAGCTTCTTTGTGGTGGCAGAGAAACCCAAGCTGGGACTTATCTTCACTCTGGCAGCAGGACTGGGAAACATAGTGCTGGATGCCCTGCTGGTTGGCATACTGCCACTGGGACTGGTGGGCGCTGCAGTGGCCACCTGCATGAGCGAGGTTATCGGTGGTGTCATACCGCTGTTTTATTTTGCCAGAAAGAACACCAGCCTGCTGCATCTGACCGGAACATCATTCATGGGAAAGGAATTGCTGAAAGCTTCCAGCAACGGATTCTCAGAGTTCCTGTCCAATGTTTCCATGCCCATGGTCAATATGCTGTACAACTGGCAGCTCATGAAGTTTGCCGGACAGAGCGGTGTGGCGGCCTATGGCGTGCTTATGTATGTGTGCCTGATATTCATATCTATTTTCATAGGATATTCAGTGGGAACTGCACCTATTGTGGGATTCCATTTTGGTGCCGGCAATCAGGCTGAGTTGAAGAATCTTCTGCACAAAAGCCTGAGGATAATGCTGATCTTCGCATTCTGTATGCTGACTGCCGGGGAGCTGCTGGCCAGGCCCCTGTCTGCACTTTTTGTGGGATATGATGAGGAGCTTATGAAACTGACGCTCCGGGGATTCCGGTTCTTCTCATTCATGTTCCTTTTTGCAGCAATACCTATTTTCGGCTCAGGATTCTTCACAGCTCTGAACAATGGTTTTGTATCTGCTATGATATCATTCCTCCGTACTGTGATCTTTCAGGTGGCGGCAGTCATTGTGTTTCCTATTTTCTGGGGCATTGACGGTATATGGTGCTCCATCATAGCCGCAGAGATGGTGGCGGCACTGGTGACTGTTTTCTTCCTTGTGACCCAGCGTTCCAGATATAACTACTGAACATAAGGAGTTTGATGAATATTATGAAGACAGAAAAAAATGTGCTTTCCGCAGTTGTGTTCATTTTTTGTGCAGCGGTCATTCTCTGTTCATGCAGAACGGTGACAACCGCCCGGAGCTGTTCTGTCACCATTGATTTACCTTCAGAAGACAATATGCCCATGCCGACCGGAAGAAGCTTTTATGTGTCAGGAAATGTCACTTCCGGCAGCATGATATCTGCGGATGCTTATCTGGAAGTTGACATGCTGGACGCTGGCGGAAATATCATCCGTCATGTCTCAGGCTCAGCCGGGACTTCCCACAGCTTTTTCATTTATCCTGAGATGACAGCAGATTTCTGCACAGATATGGAACAGGTCTATGACAGCCTCAGCTCATTTGTGCGCTGCGAATATCTGGTGCAGGATGTGTCAGATCCGGACAGCTCATTCAGAAATGCGGAGATAAAATGTTATTATGACGGCAGCTGCTATTGGGCTTTGATCGTGGGAGGGACAGATGAGGAGCATGGTGCAGTCCTGGACGACGGATGCCATTTCACAGATGCGGATGGTATGCCTTATACTGCGTTTCTGCCGGGAAGATATACTCTGAAAGTTGCCCTTAAGGATAAAAATGGATCTGTCCTTGCTTCTGCGGAAAAAGAAATGACTGTTTGTGACCCGGAGAATGCACTTATCATGAGATTTCATCCGGATGCATATCTGGATATGATGACAGACAAAATAAAGAAAGTGGTCGATTACCAGACCAATATAGACTACATTCCTGGTTTTCTTCCGGGAATATGCGGAAATGCCGGCGGACGCACGAAGCTTTTCAAATCCAACGATATGGCCCTGTACAGAAATGCTCACAGTTACTTTATGGCATATATGATCGATCCTACCAGCTCATCCTGGACTGTTGAGATGCCATATCTGTATCACAGAGATTTCATTGATGATCCTGAGCATTTCACATCATGCTATTTTGACATAGGAGAGCCTGTACTGCATGTGGGAGACGGGGAAAAAACAGGAGACATCATTGCATTTGAGCCGGGCGATCATCATGCTGTCTGCCGTATAGATTCAGTGGAGAGAGGAACTGCCGAAAATGAGTTTGACATGGCAGGGCATATTCAGAAAACTTTCACTGATTTGAAGAATGGAATCACCCTGCTCCCGGAGGATGAAAGTTTTGCTGTCATGGGAGTGCTTGCTCCTGCCAGGCTTGATGACTGTTTTATTTTTGACTGGAACAGAGGGCATATAGGCGTTACGAACCGTGCTGAGATCCTTGTATATGAATTTACATGCGGAGACTCAGTGCTCAGATATGAAAAGTCTGTTTATCTGAAAAGGAAAAATGTTGAGAAGACCGAAGGGAACTATGACTCGGTCCTGGAGTATTATCATGTATTTGATTCTTCCGACTTTGAGGCAGGTAAGACTTATCATGTTTCTGTAAAGGGACTGGATAAGAACGGTAAGGAAGTATCCGGGACCAGAGAACAGTATTCTGTCCGGTTCGCATTGGAACTATAGTATTTCTGAAGACTCTGATTGACAATCTGTTGTATCAGAGAATAAAATAATAAAGATATACCTGATAGGGAAGAAAAAAATGAAAAAATATCTGATTTTGCTGATCGTGGCTATACTGCTTCTGGCAGGATGCACATATGAATCCTA
>JAKSTW010000029.1 GCA_024402405.1 Spirochaetia bacterium
TGCCTGTGGCATTGGGAAAATAGGATCTCGTCCCTTGCAGAATTTCTTGTTGAACCTTCTGGCGATCTTCTGTGTCAGCTCTATATGAGGAAGCTGATCCTTACCTACTGGCACCACATTTCCTTTGCAGAAAAGAATATCACAGGCCTGATGGATAGGATATGTCAGCATTCCGGCATTCACAGTGGAAAGCTCAGATTTTGATATCTCCTCCTTGACAGTAGGATTTCTTTCCAGCTCTGAATTAGATACCAATGTGAGGAACGGAAGCATCAGCTGGTTGGCCTCAGGCACATAACTGTGCGGATATATGATGACATTCTCACCAGGTTTGATTCCTGCTGCCAGATAATCGATGACCAGCTGCTTTGTGTTCTGAGAGATCTCAGAGAATGCTTCATGATCTGTGAGCACCTGGTAATCTGCAATGAGGATGCATGTGGGAACTCCCAGATTTGCCAGCCGGACACGGTTCTGAAGAGATCCGAAATAATGTCCGATATGAAGACGTCCTGTAGGTCTGTCCCCAGTGAGTACCCTATACTTCTGTGGATTTACCAGAATATCCTCTTCTATTTTTTTGCTTCTGGCAATGGCTGCTTCGTATGTTGCGCTTAATTCCTTGTTTTCCATATCGACCTCAGATCAGTCCCAGCTTGAATTTCAGAGAATTCAAAGTATTTTTCATCAGCATTGCTATGGTCATAGGTCCAACTCCGCCTGGGACAGGAGTCACATAACCTGCGATCTTGGATATTGCCTCAAAGTCAGTGTCACCTTTCAGAATGGCAACTTTCTTGCCTGTCTTCTCGCTGATTTTCTCACCTACTCTGTTTACACCTACATCAATGACACATGCACCTGGTTTTACCCATTCAGGCTTGATCAGGTCAGGACATCCGGCAGCTGCCACAAGTATGTCAGCTCTTCTGCAATGGGAAGCCAGATCCTTTGTACCTGTATGAACCAGAGTCACAGTGGCATTGGCACCCTTACCTTTTCTGCACAGCATGTTGGCCAGCGGTTTTCCGACCAGGTTGGAACGTCCGACTATTACAACTTCAGCACCATTGGTATTGATATTCTTTCTGTTCAGCATCTCAACGATACCTGCCGGTGTGCATGGAGGGAATTTCACATGCTCTCCGCCCAGACACAGACGTCCGACATTCACAGGATGGAAACCGTCCACATCTTTGTCAGGATCTATGGCATAGATTATCTTGTTCTCATCAATATGCTTTGGAAGCGGAAGCTGCACCAGAATACCATGGACAGAATCATCTTTATTGTATTTTTCGACCATATCCAGAAGTTCCTGCTCTGTACAGTCAGCACTCATGTTCACCTGTATCTCATTGAATCCCATGGATTCTGCTGTCTTGACTTTCAGTGTGACATAAGATACTGAAGCAGGATTCTCACCTACCAGAATAGTCACCAGTCCTGGAACAACTCCATATTTTGCCTTTATTTCAGCTGTTTCGGTCTTGATCTCTTCCAGAATAGCTTTTCTGATCTCAAGTCCGTTAATAATTTCTGCCTGCATTTGAACTCCTGATTATAAATTAAGATCTTTGATTATCTGCTGATAAACTTCCGGTTTCAGTCTTTTTGCATGTGCATCTGTAGGGAAAGCAGAAGCCTTGACTTCCTGTGTATATGCGGCCAGTCCCTCTTCCATCTCCTGGTAGAGGTTCTTATATACCTTTACGAATGAAGGTGTGAATCTTTTGAACATACCCAGCAGATCATGATATACCAGCACCTGTCCGTCACATGCTGCGCCGGATCCGATTCCGATAGTAGGAATTGTGAGTTTTTCTGTGATTATCTGAGCCAGCTCATAAGGGATACACTCAAGCACGATCATGAATGCACCTGCATCCTGTACCGCATAGGCGTCATCTATAAGTTTTTTCGCAGCCTCTGCGGTGCGTCCCTGGGTCTTGAATCCACCCAGCAGTGCGGCTGTCTGAGGTGTAAGTCCGATATGGGCACATACCGGAATACCGGCTCTTCTGATGCCTGCTATGACATTGGCATAATCAGTGCCGCCTTCCAGCTTGACAGAATCGGCACCACCCTTCTGGTACAGAATTCCGGCATTCTCTATAGCCTGCTCAACTGAAATATTATATGACATGAAAGGCATATCACAGATCACATGAACATTATCACCAGCCCTTCGTACTGATTTTGCATGAAGGAGCATATCATCCATTGTCACAGGAACAGTTCCGGAATAACCCAGTTCGACCATTCCCAGTGAGTCTCCTATAAGTATGCAGTCTACTCCTGCCTCAATGGCTGCAGAAGCCTGAGGGTATGAATAAGAAGTGACCATAACAATTTTTTCGCTATTTTTCTTCATTTTTTTGAAATCTTCACAGAGAAGTTTCTTATCACTCATTTCTAACCTCCATTTTTTCGATAACAAATTTTAACAGTTTCAAGGCGATTCCATATTTTGAAGTCAGCTCAAGCTTTTTAACATCACCATCCTTGCAGATGGCCAGCATCTCATTGGTATCTGATTCAAATCCGTGTCCTGGAAGGGATACATCGTTGACTGCGATCATATCTGCATCGGCAATTGTCATACGCCGTTTTCCGTCAGAAAGCAGCTCACTTTCAGGCAGATCATGCAGTGCTCTGAATGCCACCAGGAAAACATCAGGATATCTGTTCTTTATATTGTCGATGATCTTGGGAGTTGGTCTCAGTTCCAGCACCAGATTTTTATTGGCTCTGGTGGAGATCTTTTCCTTGGACATGGAGACCGGCTGCCAGTCACCGACTGCGGCTGCTGCCAGCATAATGTCATATCTGGTATCAGCAAGCTCTTTCTGTACCGCATCCCGCATCTCTTCAGCAGTAGAGACATTTATGACTCTGATTCCGGCCGGAGGTGTCACGGAGCCTTTTCCATAGACTACAGTGACATCAGCACCCATGTCGGCAGCAGCCTGTGCCACTGCAAATCCCATCTTGCCTGTACTGTTGTTGGTTATGACACGCACCGGGTCAATGTACTCAACTGTACGGCCTGATGTTATGAGAACTTTTTTCCCTGCCAGCAGTTTTCCGCAGCACAGGATCTGGCAGACTTTGTCCACTATTTCCTGGTTTTCCGGAATTTTGGCTTTGCCCTCCTGAATACGTGGTGTCATAACGGTGATTCCTGCATTCTGAAGTTTCTTTATGTTCTCCAGCACAAACGGATGTCTGTACATAGGTTCATGCATGGCAGGAACCACGATCAGCGGTATATGTTCGCCCAGTGCAGTGGTCACCACTGTTGTCACCGGCGTATCATCGATGCCGCATGCGATCTTGCTGATGGTGTTGGCTGTGCTTGGTGCCACCAGAACCAGATCTGCCTTGCCCTGCACATTTCCGGCAAGTGCCACATGCTCCACAGCTCCTGTAAGGGTGGTCACAGGCTTGAATCCGCAGGCCCATTCCATCAGGTCCGGGCTGATAAGCTTACATGCACTTTCACTCATGACCGGATAAACTGTGGCACCGTGGCGCATGAGCAGTCTGGCGATCTCTGAGGATCTGACGGCTGCCACACTTCCGGTGATGCACAGGATTATCTGTTTTCCCTTAAGTGATGAGCCTAATGTTCCGGTTATGTCAAATGACGGGTGAATACCGTAAGCCATCAGATTTCCTTTGAAAGCTCTGTGAGCCTGTCTGCGATTTTCAGCAGAGAGTCACGCAGGACCTGTTTATTATCATATTCATCAATGATTTTCTGTATCTCTGATTTCGGAAGCTTCTTCAGCTCGTTCACATACTCGATCATCTTCGGTACAGCTCTCACCAGATTGTCGATGATGGAGATATGCGCTTTTCTTGGTGTCCTTGAGATAGGATTCAGGTCAATGGTTATGACTTTTTTGCCCATGGCCACCAGTGCCTCTGTCCTGTCGCCGTCCTCAAGCGGAACGAAAACCAGATCAGCTACCAGAATTCCACGTGGGTCAACCAGTCTTCTGTCACTGGTCAGCTCAGGAATCGTGGCACAGAGATTTTCTCCGATTCCATAAATTTCCTTTGCACCTGCGTCCTTCAGTTTTTTCTCAATGGCTTCTTCTCTTCCCTCTGCTCTGTAGAACAGATTCACTTCCAGAGGAGCGCCTGTAGCCTCAGAAAGCTTGACAAGCCCCTCAGGAAGAAGCTGTGCTGTGTTTCCATTCACTGATATCACAGGCTTTTCTGCCAGGAGAAATGCGGCTGCAGCTGCTTTGATAGCCCGGTCTGCAAAACTGTTGGTCTTTTCCCCCATAAGATAGTCAAAAGCCTCTCCACGCCCCTGGGCAATAAGACCTGCCGGAGCCACCACTTTGTTGTGACATCCCTCAATCATGTCGTGGCGTATCATCATGGCACGGTATCTTGGGTGATTTTCAGGTATATTCAATTCAATCTTCGCTGACAATTCCTGCACCTCGTTTTGCAATTTTTGATATAAAAACCAAACCTGGTTTGTTTGTATATTTCCTGCAGAATTCCTCTGCGATCTTTACTGTGTTGTCCAGACATTCACGGCGGACGATGGAGAAAGTTCCCTCACCGAACATAAGCATACTGGCATTGATCTCATGGCTTGTGAAATTATCCAGAGAAGCCCTGACATTAGGTGAATTTATTCCTGTAGCCTCTGTGAATGCTCTGGAATATCTGATAAATGACTCTATATTCGGAGTCTGTCTGATAAGACCATGGTATTTCTGGCCCGCACTTATTATCTTTGCCCTTATGGCAGGATCTGAAAGATATTCCTTTGTTGAAAGAGGACCGAAGACCACAAATACCGCATACATATCCTGGGTATACGGAATTGACAGGGTCTCTCCTATTCCAGGGGCACCTACTTTCACCAGGACCTTAAATCCTCCGATCGTCTCTCCCATCACTGTTCCCAGCCCTGTCCTGCAGCAGACCTCGGCAATGTGCGCTATCTTGGATGCATCTATGAAATTCATAGGCTCACCGTACATACGGTTCAGAGCCAGTGACAGACTCAATGCCCCTGCTCCGCTGGTGCCGAATCCTGCTCCCTGTGGAGTCTCAATGGTATGGATGACATTAAGTGGTACTGGTTTTTCTCCGATCTTTTTGAAGAAAAGTTCTATTACCTTACGGCTGACAGGTGCCGCACTCTGTATGTCATTCACATAGATATCACAGTCAGATTCGCTCTCTTTCAGTTCGATAGTTGTATAAACGCCTTTCTGCAGTGAGAACCCTGCTCCCAGAGAACCTGCGTAAAGGGGATCTTCATTTGTATCCTGCATGTAAAATAAACCTGTCACATGCCCAGGTGAAAAAGCTGAAACTCTTTTTAACATAGCCCAAGTATCTACCAAAAATAAAATTCTTTCAACTGTTATGAGGAAGCTCTATCTTAACAGACTTGATTTTGATTCCAGATACATTCTGTACAGTGAAAGTTATGTCATTATAAGTCGTACTGTCATTCTTCACAGGAACTTTTCCGAAGATATCGAAGACAAAACCGCCAAGGGTGTCGAAATCCTCATGCGGCAGCTTCAGATCCAGCTTCTCATTCAGATCCACTATATCCGTTCTTGTATCGCAGATATATGTATAAGGATCGATCTGCTGGATCTCCTCCGGCTCATTGTCGAACTCATCCTGGATATCACCTACGATTTCCTCGATTATGTCTTCCAGACATGTTATGCCTGAGACTCCGCCATATTCATCGACCACTACAGCCAGATGAACTTTCTTGCGTCTGAGTTCCTTCAGCAGAGCATTTATCTTGTATGTCTCCGGTATGAAATATGGCTTTCTCATAAGTTCCTTGACAGGAAGCTCTTCTGATGGACCGTGGGTGATTATATATCTCAGTGTGTCCTTCACATGAAGGATTCCTATGACATTATCTATTGTATCCTCATAAACAGGAATTCTGGAAAAACCTGCCTCGGCCACAAATCTGAGTATCTCTTTTCCTGGCAGATTGACAGGGAGGAAACATACATCTGTACGTGGTACCATTATGTCCTTTGCTGTCTTTTCAGCCATGTCCACAATACCCTGTATCATTCCCTGCTGATCCTGATTCAGCACTATTTCTGACAGATCGCTTTCCTCATGCTCTTTTTCTTTGCCGAAGAATTTTTTTATAGCACTTATCATATAAGCATCACCTGAGGAAATTCAGCAAGGATCTTTTCCTGATAAACAAGCATTTCCTGATCCGGATCATTGTTTGCATGATCCATGCCGCTGAGATGCAGTATGCCATGGACAAGCAGCCTTTTCAGCTCGTCATTGACAGACACATTGAAATATTCTGAATTTTTTTCCAGAGTCTCCAGTGAGATGGCAACATCACCGGCATTGAATCTGTCCGATACGGTCGGGAACTCTGTCTCCAGATCCATCTGGGCGAAGGTCAGCACATCTGTGGCCTCATCTTTGTTCCTGTAATTTTTATTCAGTGTATGAATAAACTGGTCATCGCAGAAAAGAATGGAAAGCTCCCACTTGTCTTTTCCTGTGAAACTGAGCACATCAAGGACAAATTTCCTCAATGGTCTCCTTTTGATTTTTCTCTTCAGTTTTGAATAGACAGAACCGGCGCAACTGGGAGGGTCTGTAAATTCAATTTGCAGATAATTCATTGATCTCTTCCTGTTTTGGATATTGTATTCGGGAATGATGTATTCCGCGTAATGTATTTATAAAAGAGGTGCCTATGATCTGCAGCTCATTGAAAGTAAGGTCACTTTCTGAAAGCAGATTGGCATCAATTTTGCTCTTTATGATCTCAAAGACTCTGTTCTCTATGTCCTTCAGTGTCGGGGACTGCATGGCACGGACAGCAGCTTCTACGTTGTCAGCCAGAAGAACGACTGCCTCTTCCTTGCCCCTAGGGCGTCCCTGATCGTATGAGAAGTCAGCCGCATTGACGATTCCGCATTCACCGGCCTGTTTCATTGCTTCATAATAGAAATAAGCTATGACGCCATTGCCATGGTGATGTGCTATTATATCTATGACTTCCTGCGGCAGATTCAGCTCCTTGCCCTTTTCCACACCATATGTCACATGGGATCTGATGATATCAGCTGACTGTTTCGGGGTCAGTGTGCTGTGCTTGCTTCTGTCGATCTGGTTCTCAACGAAATAATCTGCCTGGTCGATCTTGCCGATATCGTGGTAATATCCTCCGACTCTGGCCAGAAGTCCGTTAGCCTTTATTTCGATGCAGGCAGTTTCTGCCAGATTTCCTACCAGGATCGAATGGTTGAATGTGCCGGATGCCCGGTGAAGCATTTTCTGCAGTATCGGGGTATTCAGATCAGAAAGCTCTGCCAGCCTGGACTGTGTAGGAACATTGTTGATATGCTCAATGATAGGAAGCACTCCCAGACAGAGCACGGCACTGATGAAGCTGTTGAGGAAACTGAAGAACAGCAGAAGCAGTGTGGTCTTCAGCGGATAAGGCATCAGCAGAGTGAATGTGAGCATGAAGATCACATCCAGCAGAGAAAGGATGAGACCAGCCTTTATAAGATCAAATCTGTTTTTGTAGTTATGTACTATGAGTGTTCCTGAAAGTCCTGACAGCAGAACAAAAAGGGCTGCTGTAGTACCGCCTGTCATGTCAAACATGAAGACTGCGGCTGCCGCAAGAAATGAGAACAGAGCGCCTGTCAGCATATTGCACACTATGCACAGCAGCATGGAGAACATGGCTGTAGGTATCATGAAGACAGCATAGAGGCTTTTGACGTATGGCGGAAGCTTCACCAGTATGGATATCGCCAGGAAGAACAGTTCTACGAATATTATGAAAAGCATGATGTACTGTCTTTTCCTGAAATATGAGCGTCTCAGCATGAACGGCAGGAGTATTCCGGCAAAAAGATATATCAGAATAAGGAAAAAAATTGTTCCAAGAAGATTCTCTATATTCATATGTCTGGTGTTCTGCCTCATCATGGATATTTTCTCCAGGTCAGAATCAGATATGATGAATCCTTTCTTTACGATCACCTCGCCATTGTGGATCGACTTGTATACCGGCTCCAGATTGGACAGCATTATCTCTTTCTTGGCAGCAGTCTCATCATAGTCAAAGAAAATATTTTCTCTGACGAAAGTACTTATGAGTTTTACCATCAATGCCGTATCTTCTGATGTCAGACCGACATTTTTTTCATGATCCTGCAGGACCGCTGCAATGTTTTCAGCAGAAGTCAGATCTGATATGTTTATATCTGACCTTTCCTGATGATTTTCAGACCAGCGCCACAGCTCGATGTTGCCGGATGAGCTGGATATGGATGACAGCTCATTTTTACCGATTATTCCATTATACATGACAAAATCCAGAGTACTCTCACCGACTTCCAGAATCGTTTTGGCAGACGGATTCTTGCTGATCTCCAGGAGAAATTCAGGATTCAGGTTGATTCCCTCACCCCGCAGTTCCAGTGAATAATCTGCGAAAGCTCCGCCTTCGGCATTGCTGTTTATCAGTGACAGCATGCTCTTTGTGAACTGGTCGTATTTGGATATTACTGTACTGGATATGGCATTGTCAGTCTTATAGATCGGAGTGATCTTCTGCTCAGCCTCATATTTTTTTCTCGACATTGCTTTTTTGTCCAGATACTGAAAATCTGTATCTGCTGTAATATCTCTGTCCGCTACCATTCCTATGGCATAGCTGGAGCTGTCAGGAGAACTGTTCTCAGTCTTCTGTATGAGCACGATCATGAGGATGTTTACGATAAAAGTAATTGTGACAACAGCACTCAGCAGCCTGTTGTGTTTTATATTATTCCACAGTTTGCTTGTTCTTTTCATATGCATCAATAATTTTCTTGACCAAACGGTTCCGCACGATATCACCAGGTGAGAATTCCATGAAACCGATATCGTCAATATCTCTCAGAATACGCACAGCCTCCACCAGTCCGGAAGCCTTCTTAGCCGGAAGGTCTATCTGTGTTATGTCTCCGGTCACCACTGCCCTTGAATGCTCGCCTATTCTGGTCAGGAACATCTTCATCTGCTCTCTGGTCGTATTCTGTGCCTCATCCAGTATTATATAACAGTTTGACAGACTTCGTCCACGCATGTATGCCAGCGGTGCCACTTCTATAAGCCCTGCCTCCTCCATTCTGGTCACTGCCTCCAATGACAGAAAGCTTTCCATTGCATCATAGAGCGGGCGCAGATAAGGGCTGATCTTCTGGGCCAGATCTCCCGGGAGAAACCCAAGGCTCTCACCGGCCTCGACCACAGGTCTGGTTATCACCAGTTTCCGCACCTTTTTCTGCAGGACATCACTGAGAGCCTTGGCCACCGCCATATAGGTCTTTCCGGTTCCGGCTGGCCCTACAGCAAATACCAGCTCCTTTGAATTCAGCAGCTGAAGCAGCTTCATCTGGTTTTTGTTCCGCGGGAAAAAGCGGTGGCTGCTGCCAGGTATATTCAGTGACATATCCTCAGCCTGAATATTTTCTGAAGATTCTGCCTCGGTAAGCACGGTGCTTATCATATCGCTGTCAGGTATGATACCCTTTCCGGCATATTCTTTCATCCTGTCTATGACAGTGCTGAATACTTTCTGCTTGTCCCTGTCCCCTGAGTCCAGCAATATCTCATTGCCGCGCAGATAGACCGGTACACCCAGCCGTTCCTCTATCATCCTGAGATTGCAGTCATTGCTGCCGCATAGATCCTGTATAAGGTCTGTGTCGTCAAGAACACAAATAAATTTATCCGTCAAAATCAAACCTGAACTATATCTATTAATTTTTAGTATTCAATCTGTAATAAGTCAAGTGCTTGTTAAAAGAATACAATTCAGTTATTATTTTTTTCATGGAAAATTTGAAGGACAGAATCAGAATAGTGCTGGTGAACCCGGATGACAGCCATAATATCGGAGCTGTCTGCAGAAGCATGATGACCATGGGAATCAACCAGCTTTACATAGCCAAGCCATCAGGAGAATATGACACACACCAGATAGAATATATGTCTGTACATGCCTACGATATATTCAAGAATGCAAAAATAGTGCCTGAGCTGAAAGATGCCATCAGTGACACAGTGCTTTCTCTGGGAACCAGCCGCAGAGTCGGCAAAAAACGCAAATACAGGACATTTCTCCCGGAAGAGATGTGCGACAGGATAATGGAAATAAAGGACGGCACTGTGGCCATAGTGTTCGGCAATGAGGAGCACGGACTGACCGACGAGGAACTGTCCGAATGTTCTGCTGTGGTCTCCATCCCTACTTCTGACGAATTCCCTTCCCTGAACCTGTCCCATGCAGTGCAGATCATGTGCTATCATATTTTCCGTGCCACTGAGAAAAAACAGAAACGGAATTTCAGCCCTGCCAAGATCTCTGATATTGACGACCTTTCTGACAATCTAATCGAAAACATGAGGAAAATAGGATTCTTCAAGATCGACGGATCCCAGGATATGAAGGTGTTCTTCCGTGATATCTTCACCAGAGCCATGCTCTCCAAGGAAGAGTCAGTCAAGCTGGACCGGATCTTCTCCAAGATCGCAGGAATCAAGGGAAAGATTGCCAGGGGCGAGTATCAGGAGAAGGAGTGATCACTCCAGCTCTCTGGCTATATCAGGAAAAAGCTCCACACTTCTTTTCAATATTCCTGTGGCATAAGCAATAAGAATACCGTAGTTGGTCACCGGAACATTCTCATCTGCCGCACACCGGAGTCTGTATTTCATCTCCCGCTCATTCAGCATACATCCACCGCAATGCACCACCAGCCTGTACTGAGTCAGATCCTCAGGAAATTCAGTGCCGCTGCAGAATTCCAGATTCAGCTGTTTGCCTGTGCATTTTGCCAGAAACTTAGGTATCTTCACAGTTCCGATATCATTGCACTGTCTGTGGTGTGTGCAGCCCTCCGCTATCAGCACTCTGTCTCCATCTTTCAGCGTTTTCAGAGAGGCCACACCTTTCACTGCCTGAGTCAGATTGCCCTTGTACCGTGCAAAAAGAATAGAAAAAGAAGTCAGTGGTATTCCGGCAGGAACCACCTTTGACACCTCTCCGAACACCTGGCTGTCTGTGATGACCATGACAGGCGGCTTCTTCAGGGAGTCCAGAGTCTGTGCCAGGTCAGTGTTCTGACATACCATGGTTATTGCACGGGTGTCCAGAATATCACGTATTGTCTGCTGCTGCGGCAGGATCAGCCTGCCTTTGGGAGCTGCCTTATCGATGGGCACCACCAGAATCACGATATCCCCCGGATGGATCAGGTCGCTGACGATCCTTGCCCCGTTGTCTGAAGGTTTTATCTGGCGTGCTATCATTTCTTTCAGCTCATTGATGTGGTATCCGGTGACTGCACTGACTGCAATGGTATTCTCCGGTAAAGTGCTGTTCTTGAAATTATCACTGGCAATATCGGCTTTGTTCATCACAATGATATACGGAATGTTCTTATCTTTTATGCGCTGGAGGATCCTGTCATCTTCCTGGGAATGACCTGACTGGCTGTCGATGACCAGCAGTGCTATGTCAGTTTTGTTCAGCACCTGGTAAGCTTTCTTTATGCGGAGCTCACCCAGCTGTCCCTCATCATCCAGACCGGGAGTGTCGATCATGACAACAGGTCCCAGCGGCAGAAGCTCCATGGCTTTCTGTACCGGATCGGTGGTAGTTCCCTTAACATCTGACACCACGGCCAGATCCTGACCTGTAATGGCGTTTATCACACTGGATTTGCCGGCATTGCGTCTGCCGAACAGTGCTATATGCAGTCTTTCACCTGACGGTGTATCATTCATTCCCATAAGAGCTCCTTGATTAAAATATAGAAAAAAAAATGATTTAATGCTATATATAATTCAGAAGGGTTTGTTATGGACGGAGAAAACAGGATAAGGGTTCTGGATAAGATCACAGCTTCAAGAATCGCTGCAGGCGAAGTCATTGACAGAACAGCCTCGGTTATCCGGGAGCTGATGGATAATGCCATTGATGCAGGTGCGGATGAGATTTCCGTATTCCTGACCGGTGGCGGAATCAGGGAAATAAGGGTGATCGACAATGGCTGCGGTATGAGCAGTGAGGATCTGAACATTTGCTATCTGCCCCACTCCACGTCAAAACTCAGGAACGCTGATGATCTGTTCAATATAATGACCATGGGATTCCGGGGTGAAGCTCTGGCCAGCATAGCAGCTTCTGCCAGACTGGAGATAACCACTTCTCAGGATGGGCAGATAGGATACGGCATTTCCATTGATGGCGGCAAGATCACAGACCTGGGAGCTGTGAAGGCAAACAAGGGAACTGTAGTGACAGTCCGTGAGCTGTTCTGCTACCTTCCTGCCAGACGCAAGTTTCTGAAAAGTCCTGCATCTGAGACTGCACTTTGCCGGAATATGTTCTTTGAGAAGGCACTGGCTTTTCCAGGGATCACATTCAGACTGAGCATTGACGGCAAAATGGCTGCATTCCTCCCGGCAGGAACTCTGAAAAAGCGTGTGGCTGATGTATATTCATTTCTGGCACCTGAGAAAATGTATCATGAGGTGGAATGTCAGGAGGAGAATTACAGCTTTCATATCATTTTCCCCGGGACAGACATAATACGGCAGGACAGAAAATACATAAAAATATATGTGAACAGAAGATGCATACAGGAGTTCGCATTGGTTCAGGCGATATGCTACGGACTTTCAGCCTATTTCCCGGGAGGCACCTACCCTGCGGCATTCCTTTTTCTGGAGATAGCTCCTGCTCTGGTGGATTTCAATATTCATCCAGCTAAAAAGGAAGTGAAGATAAATATACTCCAGACCGTGCATCACAGCATTGTGACCGCATTGAAGAAATATATGGAGCAGATCCAGAAACCAGCCAGTGAGAATGCCAGTATATATCCTGCCCCGGAGGCAGCCCCGGTGTTCCATTTTGCTGAGGAATCAGTGCAGCACACTGGTTCCGGTTTCAGCTACCAAAGCACTGAAGCATCGGTTCTGACGCAGAAGATGACAGCCCAGAAACCGACCTGGAATCCATCTGTATCGTTGTCGCCTGACTCTGCACTGCTTAGGACCAAACCAGAGGAAAGAGCCTATGCTCCGGACACAGGATTCAGATATCTGGGACAGATATTCGACAGCTTTCTGCTGTGCCAGCGTGGAAATTCACTGTTCATCATAGACCAGCATGCCAGTCAGGAGAGGTTCAATTTCGACAGTTTTCTGGCAGAAAAGCCAGATGTGCATCAGCTGCTGATCCCGTTCTATCTGGATGTGGAAGACGAGATAAAGACCATGGTGGAGAAAAACCTGACAGCATATGAGCAGATAGGTATGATCATAAAGAAGGATGATGCCGGCGAGCTGTACATAGACTCCATGCCAGCGGTTTTCTTCGAGCTGAAGAATGATGTGCTGGAACTGCTGAAGACACAGACCGGGGATATCGAGAATATAAAGACCGAACTGTATGCCCGTGCTGCCTGCAAAAAGTCTGTGAAAGCCGGAGATCTGATCGATCATGAAAAAGCTGTGGATCTGATCGAGAAAGTATTTGCCATGAAGATGCCGCGCTGCCCTCACGGACGTCCTCTGTACTACGAGCTGACCAAAGAGGATCTGTATCTGCTGATGGGCCGCACTTGATCAGGTGAGAAATTTATCCTCTGCAAGGCATTTGCTCCACCATCTCAGTCGGCGAAGAAAGAGACATGCTGTCCTCTGTAGACATTGCATTTCCTGCCATGGATCTCAGTTTTTTCCGGAGTGATTTTTCCCTCTCTGAAAAGCATTGCGTCTTCTATACAGTACTGAATGTATTCTGGACCATAGCTCAGAGTATTGTGCGCTGAATAGATTTTCTCTGCGGATGCCGAATATTCCATGAGCTTTTGCATACTTTCTATGTATGTGTCAAATTTGGAGATATCACCGAACATATAAATAGGTCCTTCCTGAACGCTGTCCCCTGCGATCATGAATTTTTTATTCTTTTCCAGCAGGACGATACTTCCCTCTGTGTGACCAGGAATCTCGATGATATCAAAGACAAAATTTCCGATATCTATCTTATCCCCATCTTTCAGCGGCTTTTTCTTAACATTTTCAGGGAGCATCTGGAAGTCTTTTTCGCACGCATAGCATTCGCCGAACTCCTGCAGACCGCCGATATGATCCACATGACCATGGGTCAGCACCACTTCGATGGGAAGATCACTTATTTTCCGGATGACCGGAGTCAGCTTATATTTTCCGAAACCTGTATCAACAAGGATCACTTTGTCGGTGCCAACAAAGAAAAACTGGCGTGAACCCGGATCGTCTATGCAATAAAAATTTTCTCCAAGCTGGATCGTTCTGATCTTATTCACTTCCTGTGCTGTACATACACCTGCGACCATCAATAATGCGGCTGCCAATGCAAGTATTTTTTTCATAAGCATGTTCCCCTTATCCAATGCTGCGATATATCACAGTCCTAACAGGCTGACTGCATTCTTATACAATACAGCATCCAGGTCGGAACCGGTAAGTTTCAGCTGCTGGAAACGCTGCCATTCATCCTCATGATCCCACATAGGATAATCTGAACCGAAGAGGATCCACTGGATTCCATGCTCCCGGATAAGCTTCTGTGCATCTGGAATCGGAAGCTTCCAGAGTGTGCTTGATGTGTCGAACCAGACATTGCGTTTCACCAGATACTCAGAGGCAGCTTCCCACTCAGTGTAACCTCCCATATG
This sequence comes from Spirochaetia bacterium, assembly GCA_024402405.1. Classification (GTDB taxonomy): domain Bacteria; phylum Spirochaetota; class Spirochaetia; order CADAEX01; family CADAEX01; genus CADAEX01. Next base: position 14,787 of record JAKSTW010000029.1, read on the forward strand.
TGCGGCTATGAGTTTCAGCCTGGGATGCTTGTCAAGGACATGAGCTATCCTCTTAGGACCTGAAAAATCAAAGCGTGCATCTCCTGCATGGATCAGAACAGGCATATCAAGCCCGGTAAGGACCTCGTAGACAGGATCCATTTCAGGAGCATCTATCTGAAATCTCTGAAAATCCGGATGGAGTTTGATACCTTTAAGACCTGCTGTTCTGATGCGACTGAGCTCAGCTTCAAAGTCCGCATAATCAGGATGCATGGTGCCCAGACCGGTGAAAACACCGTTGGGAACGGCCTGACAGGAACTGATGATGAAATTGTTCACCACCTCCACCTGGCTGGCACTTGTGGCTGCAGAATGGACTATATACCTGTCCACTCCTATTTTTGCACCGCTTGCAAGCAGCTGGTCTATGCTGCCGCTCCATGCCATAGGTGCATTGTAGAATTCGCCGATGGCTTTTGAAGCCTTTGCAGCTATTTTATCTGGATATATATGTGCGTGAAAATCGATTATCATAGATCAAAGCATAGTGAAAAGCGCAGGTTATGGCAAGGTGAATGACTGAGCTTATTATGCATATTCACCTCATTTATCTGCATATTATTTGTTATAAAGTTACTTTCCAACTGCCGGTTTTCTTTGAATCCAGATGTTCCAATAATTTCTTTTCTTTAAGGGATTTTATTGTACGCATTATGGTTGGACGGCTGAAACCTGTTTTTTCAATCAGGTCATCAGTCTTTATATTTTTATCGGCTTTGATAAGTTCAAGTATTGCATTTTCTTTTTTTGTAAGATTTAAAGTATCATTTATAGTATCAAAAATATTATTTAAAGTATCATTTTTAAGAGATAGTTTATACTGCTCTATCTGTTCCCTGATGTTTTCTGTATGATGATCAAACATAAAATCAATGAAATCTGCGGAACTTTCTATGGCAGTTGAATGGGTGATAATTGAATACAGATAAAATCTGTCATAATCAAGCTGTCTGTTTATTCCGAGAGAAATATATTCATTTATGGCATCTTCGAGTAATTTAGTGTTCATCTGCATTTCACCCTGTAAAATCACATTATATATAATTCTGGTATAAAAAGTCAAAAATTGTTTTTCATAATAACTCTTTATCTTAGACGCCATTAATTTACGACTTTCTATAAAGTCCAATTCTTAATGTATTTAGTTCCGCGATCGGCACCTACAGTTGTGATCAGTCCACTTTTTATCATTTTACCTAAAACAGCTTCTACTGTTGTTGGACTTATATCCGGCAACAGGTGACATATTTCTGTTTTTGAATTATAGTCAGCAAGCAGCGCTTTCATTTCAGCAGCAACATTTTAAAGTTAAAGTTTTTCATAATAACTCTTTATTTTAGTTGCCATTAATTTACGACGTTCTATTAGAAATTCTTCGTAATTTTCAAAAGTCCAATTCTTAATTTCAAGTGGAATACAGTTATCTGCAAGGTTCTTTTTGATTGCTTCTTCAGATTTCAAATTACCAATTACATAGTTTTCTGTTTCGCACTGATTCCAGACTTTTGTGAAATACTGGCATGGTTCATTATCACTTACGGCTATGTTTGTTGTGGTATCAAGATATGTAAAGTTTGCAACCTGATTGTACTTTGATTTATCTTTAATTCCGTTATTAATCAAATACTGTTTTGGGAATATATGATGAACATCGCCCATAGTTGTAATAAGATTTGCAAATTTAGAACCTTCGTTGAAAAGTGAATCGCTACTATCACGGCAACATGCTGCCCAGAATACACAAAGAGCTGGGCTGTTTACAGATGATGTTTCAAGATTCTGAACAAGTTCAACATTCCAGAAAGTGTCACCAAGAGTTTTTTCTACTTCATCAAGCCATGGTAAAAAACCTTTTTCTTTTATACGGCGCAAATCCTGATCCATTGCAGATTCTGGGGAGGAAA
>JAKSTW010000003.1 GCA_024402405.1 Spirochaetia bacterium
GTGCAGTAGTTGAAAAGACTTTCAACCCAAATGATAAGTATCCTACAGCATTTACAGCACTGGCTGACTACAGAGCAACAACAGGTATTGATGACTGGTTCATCCCATCAGCAAGTGAGCTCTATCTGCTGACAAAGAATGTTGCAGCAACCGCATTAACAGGCTGGGCGAGCGGTAGTGCGTGGTCGTCGTCCGTTTCTGGTGCTTATACAAATGCTTCCTGGTACGTATCTACGGACGGTTCAATCACTAACGCTAATCGTTACGGTAAGGGCGCTGTAGTGCCAGTCCGGGCTTTCTAAGCCTGAATTTTCTATGCCATGCCTGTGCATGGCATCCTGCCTGAAACGGTCTGTACCGTTTCAGGCATATTTTAATTTTGAAGGAGATGGATCCGGACACTGTAGGATACCGAATATGGGGTTACGGCTGCCATACCAGGATAAGCAGTATGTGCCGCATCTTGAAAGCGGCGGACAGCCCGGGAGTCTTTCCGGGCAATAATACCAGCCAAGGCAGAATTCGGCTGCCCGGCAGTCAATGGTCCGCGAAGTGGCGGTAATGCGTGGTCGTCGTCCGTTTATGGTACTAATACAAATAATTCATGGAACGTATCAACGGACGGTTCAATCAATAACAATAATCGTAACAATAAGAACGCTGTAGTGCCAGTCCGGGATTCCATAATGCGGCTGTATGCATACTGCGGAAGTCCTGCTGTGTATCCGGATCCTTTTTTTTATGCCGGGAAAGAAACGTCCTGCCGGAACCAAGTTCCAGCAGGTTCATGTATACCATCTGCTTATGAATCTCAGCAGGCTGTACACGGAGTTCAGCATGGACATGCCGAAAGCTCTGCTGGAGGTGAATCAGGCGGCTCACGGCGCGCTGTTCCGCATTGGACAGTGCATTTTCCTGGCTGCCAACACGCCCAGGGAAGAGGCGCAGAAAAAGCTGGATCATCTTGTGGACGGACAGCTGCATGTGAAGGAGCTGTACAATGCGTTTTATTATATGGTGAACTCAAAGGCTGTGACCCATGGCGGATTCGAGCATCTGTGTTCGGAGGCTATGAAGATATATGACGAGCTGGAGAACTGGAAGGTGGCACTTTATGGAAAGAATAAGCTTTGAGTCTTTATATGATGCCTATCTGGACTGCCGCATCCACAAGTCCACCACATATAACGCTGAAGAATTTGAGATGAATGCCATGTTCAATGTGCAGAGACTTCTGGACGAGATAAACAGCGGTGCTTACAGGCTTTCGCCGTCCCAGTGTTTTCTGGTGTTCGTGCCGAAAGTTCGGGAGGTCTTCTGTGCCAGCTTCCGGGACAGGGTGGTGCATCACTGGATGATGCGTGAGCTGACTCCATGCATAGAGCGTCATCTGATATATGACAATGCCAACTGCCGGATAGGTAAGGGAACAGATTTTGCCCTGCGGCGTGTGCGAACATTCATCAGCCGCATTACAGACAACCATGAGAATGATGATTTTTATTGCCTTAAAATAGATTTGTCCGCATTCTTCATGTCCATAGACCGCCAGAAACTGCTGGACATGACACAGAAGCTGATAGAGACTGACTATCGCGGAAAATATCCGGAGACTCTCAGGCATTTGCTGAAAATTTATCTGGAAACCGATGTCACGGAGAAATGTATTTTCAAGACAGCCCATAAGCGATGGAAGCTGCTGCCGCCGGAGAAAAGCCTGTTCGGCAATTCGCACGGTCTGGCCATAGGAAATCTTCCCAGCCAGATACTTTCGAACCTTTACCTGGCTCCGCTGGATCACCTTATCAAGCATGACCTGAAATGCCGCTATTACATGCGCTATGTGGATGACGCGATCATTCTGGGGCGCACGAAGAGTGAGCTGGAGGAAGTGCTGGACAGGATCAGAAGATTCCTGCCGGAGCTGAATATGCGGCTGAATATGAAGAAAACCAGAATATTTCATGCCGGGTATGGGATTCCGTTTTTAGGAAAGATTCTTTATCCGTATCATTCTGTTCTCTCAAAGGATATGATTCACCGGATGTGGAGCCAGAGCTATTCATTCAGGAATGCGCAGGAGACTTATGAGAGCATGGCAGGGCGGCGCGGAATATTCGTGCGGTATAAATGCCGGTGTGTCATGGAACGGTGGTATGACAGACTGCCATACTTCATACGCAGACATTACAAGATGGGTTCAGACATGAAAAGTTATTTATTATCAGAGATTTAAGAGGAGCAGAGACTATGAATCATTATACAGCAGAGTTCAAGCAGAGGGCTGTGCAGCTTTCTGAGGAGATAGGGAGCCGTGATGCGGCTGAGCAGCTGGGCATATCCTATTATACCCTCTCAGACTGGCGCAGACGGAAGAATCTTGGCAGCAGTTCTGATCCTCTGCCTCCTGCCCCCCCCATTCTGAATCCTGTGCCAGGGGATGACAGCTCGGAGCTTGCCCGGGAGGTGCTGTACCTGCGGGAGGCCAATGCCCTGCTGCGGCGCACTGTGGACTATCTCCTGAAGCAACAGGCATGAAATATATCATTTGAAAATTATGGGAAAACATGTTATACTTATCTTGGAATAAAATGCATGTTTCTCCCAGACGAAGTTATTAAAGAAATTTCTGACAGAACCGACATGGAACAGCTTGTCGGCCGATATGTATCTCTCCAGCGGGCAGGCAGCCGGCTGAAAGGTCTGTGTCCTTTCCACCATGAGAAGACACCGTCTTTCACTGTCTCACCTGATATGGGCGTATTCTACTGTTTCGGCTGCAAGAAAGGGGGCAACGCTTTCACATTCCTTATGGAAATGGAGAAGATGACCTTCCCGGAGGCTGCCGAATATCTGGCCAGGGAGGCAGGGATCTCCCTTGATGAATATAAACATACAGGAGATTTTCAGGGCAGCTCGGAGCGGCAGCAGATTGCGGATCTGTATGACAAAGTTGCCGATATGCTCCACTATATCCTTCTCTCCAAGCCCGAGGGAAAGGCCGCCAGGAAATATCTGGACAGCCGTGGTGTGACTCCTGAGATGGTGGAGAAGTTCAGACTGGGATTCATGCCTGATGACCGCACCTGGCTGTATAACTTTCTTATAAGGAAGCATTATTCACCTGAGTTTCTGTCCAAGACAGGTCTTTTTTCTGCAAAATATCCTAAGATATCCCTTTTCACAGGGCGGGTAATGTTCCCGGTCTGTTCCAAACATGGTAATGTCATAGCCTTGGGCGGGCGCATCATGGGAGACGGTCAGCCTAAATACATCAACTCTCCGGAGACACTGATCTTCAAGAAAGGTGAGGAGCTTTTCGGACTGAACATAGCCATGCTGGCCATGCGGAAAGCCGGTTTCTGCTATGTGGTGGAAGGATACATGGATGTCATAGCCATGAACCAGGCTGGCATCGAGAATGTGGTGGCTCCGCTGGGGACCGCACTGACAGACCATCAGGCAGGGATCATCAAGCGGAATGCCGGGCGTGTGGTGCTTCTTTTCGACGGAGATGCGGCAGGAGTGAAGGCCGCTGAGCGTGGAACCTTCATCTGCGAGGCCCAGGATCTTATCTGCGAGATAATAAAACTCCCCGGAAATGCTGATCCTGCGGAAATTCTTAAAAAAAATGGCCCGGACTCATTGCATAATTGTCTAAAATATCCTATAAATTGCTTTGATTTTATATTGGAAAACTATTGCCAGAATCTTGACCTTACACGTTTCCAGGGTATCGCTGCCCTTTATGGAAAAATATTTCCGCTTTTGGATCTGACAGATTCTGAGGTTAGGCGCGAGCAGCGGCTGAAGGCCATTGCTGATAAAATCAATGCCGATTACAGGTCGGTATATAATGACTATTATAAGCACAAGGGGGGGATGGATCAGAATTATACCGGTGCCATGGCAGTGCAGGATAATAAGATTTCATCAGAGCTGTATCTTCTGATTGCTGTTCTGGCAAACTACAAATATTTTGATATGGTGAGAAGTGAGCTTTCTGCCGATGATTTTTACGACAGTAAGGCGAAAGAGCTGTTTATTGAGTTGGAAGAATGTTACAGAAACAGAGTGTTTTCCCGGGATGTGATATTGCAGCATCTGACAGACGGGAAGCTTAGAGAAATTATATTGGAAAAGACATCTTCCGATGAATTTAATCTGAATCCAGAAACTATCATCAGGGACAGTATTAGAAATGTCCGGCTCAACAATCTGATCATGAAGCGCCAGAAAGTTGAAAGATTGTTGAAAAAAGAGGTATCGGAGCATGGAGATGTTCCGGAAGAGCTGATTAGCGAAAAGGCTTATTACGACAAAGAAATTGAAAATTTGAAAGGAATGTTAAGTTAATGTCTGAATTGCAGAATGACCCTGCCATTAAAAAACTGATTGAATATGGCAAAGCAAAGAAAAAGATATCCTATGACGAGCTCAATGATATTCTGCCTAATGAGCTGATTATTCCTGAAAAAATCGAAGAGATCATCCTTCTGCTGGAGAAAAACAATATCCTTCTGGAAGAAGAGGAGGAGGAAGAGGATGATGACGATGAGGATATGGATGATGAGGAAGAGGATAAGGACGGTGAGAAGGTCCTGTCCGGTGACAAGGACGGCATAGTTGATGACCCTATCAGACTGTATCTCAGGGAGATAGGCCGTGAGAATCTGCTGACTGCCGAGCAGGAGGTGATCCTTTCCAAACAGATGGAAGAGGGTGAGAACATCCTGAAAAGGGTAATCAGCCAGTCAGGAATCATGATTCCTGAGTTTTATAAACTTTCCCAGAAGACTTTCTCCAGACTGGATCCTAAAGATCTGGAGATGACCAAGAAAGAGATCTCAGACCTTATGGCTGAGAGACGCAGACTGAACCAGTTTTACCGTGACTGTCTGAAAGATATCACACCTTCCCTCAAGTCATATATGGAGCAGAAGAACAAGATCCTGGCTCTTGGAGGAAATATACTGGAGGATGAGGCTCTGCGGAAGAAGGCCAGGAATATCCTCGGTCATCTGAAAAATATAGAGATCCATCCGGAGGAGATAACCAGATTCTCTGAGAAGTTCATAAAGACTGCGGAAGAGATCGAGAAATATATCAGCGAGCAGCAGAAAATAGAGAGAAGTCTGAGAGTGTCCTCTGTCAAGGAGCTGAGAACTCTGGGACGCTGTCTGGCTACTGCCTCCAAGCGGAAAGAGCTGGAGGAAGAGCTGCAGATGCCTTCAGATATGATAAAGGAAAAGATCAGGATCATCCAGGTGAACGAGAAGAAGCTCCGGGAGATCGAGGCTGATTTTGAGGATTCCATAGATGACATCATGCTTATGGCCAAGGATATTTCCGACGGAATGAACATGATGAAGAATGCCAAGAACAAACTTATCAAGGCCAACCTGAGACTGGTTGTCAGCATAGCCAAGAAATATACCAACCGCGGACTCCAGTTCTTTGATCTGGTGCAGGAAGGTAATATAGGACTGATAAAGGCTGTTGAGAAGTTTGAATACCGGAAGGGATATAAGTTCTCCACTTATGCGACATGGTGGATAAGACAGGCCATAACCAGATCCATATCAGACCAGGCCAGGACCATCAGAGTTCCGGTCCATATGATAGAGCAGATCAACAAGGTGGTGCGTGAATCGAGACAGATGATGCAGCTTCTGGGACGTGAGCCTACCGATGATGAGATCGCAGAGAGGCTGGGCTGGACAGTCAGCCGTGTGAAGGCTGTGAAGAGTGTGGCCAGAGAGCCTATATCACTGGAGACACCGATAGGAGAGGAGGAAGATTCTCTGCTGGGTGACTTCATTGAGGATAAGGATGCTGAGAATCCGGCTACAAATACAGCATTCAAACTTCTGCAGGAGCATGTCCGTGTGGTTCTGAAGACTATCCCTCCTAGAGAGCAGGAAGTCCTGAAGATGAGATTCGGTCTGGAGGACGGTTATCCTCTGACATTGGAAGAAGTGGGCCTTTACTTTAATGTTACTCGTGAGAGAATAAGGCAGATTGAGGCGAAAGCGTTGAGACGGCTGAGGCATCCTAAGAGAAGCTGCCGTTTGAAAGATTATATTGAATAATAATTTATCGGGAGAAGAAAACTATGATGATGCAGGAAACTTTTGAAAAACTGCAAGCTTTACAGGATGTGCTTGTACAGAAGTATAATGTAGAGAAAGAGCTTGAGGAAATTCCAAAGGCAATTATCACAAAGAAAGAGACTCTCATAAGACTGAAGAAACAGTTTATTGATAAAAGTGCGGCTCTTGAGAAGAGACAGTTCAAGGTCAGAGATCTGAAGTCTGCACTGAAAGATACAGAAGAGCGCCGTGGCAAATTTGAGCGCGATATGGATGTCATCAAGACACAGAAGGAATATGAGCTTCTGGATAAGGCCATCAAGGAGGCCATTGCTGAGGAACAGCAGCTGCGCAAAGATCTCCTGAAGGAAGAGAAGGAGACAGCCGAGCTGAATCAGGATGTTGAGAAGGAAGGCAATCTTATCAATGGTCTGGAGGAAGAGCTCAGACTTGAGGAAGAGAAGATCCAGGCTGAGTCAGAAGTGCGGAAGCTGGAACTTGCAAAGCTGGAAGAGGAGAAGAGCAAGATCATTCCGGGACTTGATGAGGAGATCCTTTTTAAGTTCGAGAGGATCATCAAGAGCAAGGAAGGCGGTCTGGGTATCGTTCCTGTGCGTGGAGTTGTATGCTCTGCATGTCATATGATCCTTCCTGCTCAGTTCGTCAATGATATCAGACATGGCGACAAGATCGAGTTCTGTCCGTATTGCAGCAGAATTCTCTTCTACGAGGAAGGTTCTGATGATGAGGCTGACATGATATTTGACTACAGCAATGAAGTCGGCGGATTCGCAGGTCTGGATGAAGAGGAAGAAGAAGAGGAGAACCTGGAAGACGATAACATGGATGACAAGTCTTCTGACATGGATGTGGAATCTGAAACTTTCGTTGATGATGAGGAAGAAGTCTATGACGAGGAAGCCGAAGAAGAGGATGAGGCTTTCGAGGAAGAGGAAGGTTTCGGAGACGAAGAGTTTGATGATGAAGAAGAGGAAGAAGACGAGTTCAGCGATGACAAGGATGATGGCGACGAAGATGACGAGGATGAAGATGATGACGAAGATGACGATGATGATGCCAGCCTTGAAGAGATGATAGACGAAGAAGACGAAGACGACGAGGACGAGGAAGAAGATAAATAAAATTTCAGGCAGGTCCTGTTATCGCCGGCACTTAGGTGCGGGAGGAAAGTCCGGGCTCCACAGAGCATGATGCCGGTTAATGGCCGGATATACTTTCTGGTATAATAGATAGCGCCACAGAAAATATACTGCCCGGGAGTTTTCCCGGGTGAGGGTGAAATGGCGGGGTAAGAGCCCACCGCTCTGCAGGAAACTGCAGGGGCATGGCAAGCCTCATCAGGAGCAAGGCTGAAACAGCAGAGGGTCGCTCGCCCAGTATCTGCGGGTAAGCTGCTTTAGAATACCGGCAACGGTTTTTATAGACAGATGATAACATAGACAGAACTCGGCTTACGGACCTGCTTTTTTTATATTGGAGTTGATTTTTGGGATATTCAGGTAGATCTAGGGTGATGCGCAGAGTGATGACAGCTGTTCTGTGCATTGCTGTTATTGCAGCAGTCAGTTTTTGTATTGTCGTAGGCGGACAGTCACTCAAAAAAAGAAAAGACGGCCATAATATTCCTTATTCTGTCATGTGGGAAAACAGGCAGTATACTGAGCTTATAGCCAAGGGAAATGCCGTGCTGGATAAGAATCCGATGGATCATACAGCTCTTGTTTATACCGGATTTGCCAATTTCTATGAGGGTATCTCCAGACTGAATCTGGAGGATAAAATATCGTATATTGACCAGACAGTTTTTCTGCTCCGCAGGGCATTGCTTACCGGAAGCAAGGAAAGTGCATCCATAAAATACATACTTGGAAAAGCTTACTACCATAAGGGGCATTATTATTCCAACCTTACAGTGAAATATCTCAGTGAGGCCATAAAAGAGGGATACAGCAGTTCCGATATCTTTGAATATCTTGGTCTGGCTTATGCAGATCTCGGGGACTATACTTCCAGCATTGAGAATTACCATAAGGCCATAGATTCGGGCAGCGCATCTGATCAGATCTATGTGGCTCTGGCTTATACATATCTGGATGCCGGAATGCCGGACAAGGCTGAGGAATATCTCAGCTTTATCCTGTCAAAGACTGAGGACAAGGAGATCAAAGGTAAAAGTTATCCTGTTCTGGCACGTCTTTATTTTGACAGAAAAGATTATGACAATGCCGAGTTATGCTACAGGCAGTATCTTGTGGTGAATCCTCAGTCCGCTGATACTTATTATCTGCTTGGTGAGATTTATGAGCTGAGAGGTGATAAGGCCACAGCCAGAAATCTGTGGAAGAGGGCTCTGAACCTGAATCCTAATCACTATAAGGCAAGACTCAAGGTTTACGGCTGATATTCAGTTGTTCCGCATTTTCAGCGGAATTTCTGCATTTCTGACAATTTCCGCCATTTTATCATACTGTTCCGCAGTGTATGGAAACTGCGTGAAATCAGGATCAAGGGTATGTCCCGGGACATATCCTGCCAGAACATAGAGCTCTGTCCCTTTTATTATGTCACATATTTTTTTTATATCATCGGCACCGACTATTCCTGGTGCCAGTGTTGTCCTGAATTCATGATGTATGCCGGATTTTTTGATTATATCTGCTGATTCAATTATTTTTTCTGCCAGTGACGGATCGCTGTTTCCCAGCAGAAGACTGTATTTCTCAGGTGCTGTCTTTATGTCCATGGCTATATAATCTGGTTTTACAGACAGGATCCTGTCCGGAAATGTTCCATTGGTATCCAGTTTAAGGGCATAGCCCATGGCTTTTATTCTCTCTGCCAGCTCACATATGTCATCATGTACCAGCGGTTCTCCCCCTGATATGCACACACCCTGCAGAAGCTCCTTCCTTTTCTCCAGGTAGCGGAGAATGGATTCCATGTCTTCCATATCTTCACCATGATTCAATACCAGTTCTGGATTATGGCAGTAGGGACACCTGAGATTGCATCCCGGCAGAAATATGGCTGCCGCCACTTTGCCGGGATAATTTATAAGTGTTGTCTTTATGAAACCAGCTTCTCTGATCACGTCAGATAGCAGCCCTGAAGTCTTTCACATTGTATACTCTGGAGATCTGATTGCCATCCTTGTCCAGAAGTATGACTGTAGGAACTGCGAAGATATTATATTCTCCTGCTTTCTTGAGACCAGTATCTGTGTCCACATCATAGTTTGTCCCGGGAATTGTCAGTGTTGCGGCATATTCCTTCACAGCAGGACAGTTAGGGCAGGTCTTCTTTGTAAAGTAGATGAATGATGCAGGCTTACCTGCTGCCGGTGCTTCCTGTGCAGGCTTGTCAGCTTTTTCGCATCCGCAGTCCGGTGCCTCTGCCTGTTCCTTTCCTTTCTCAAAGTCAGGCTGGAAGCATACTCTCTTCTTGAACTCTGATTTTTTGCCTTTATTCCAGTTTTTCACAGATCTGTAATATCCTACGATTCTTGTATATACTTCTGTTTCTCTTCCTTCCACATTCTTAAGTTCTTCTTTGCATTCTGCTATTTCTCTGTCTATTGTTTCAACTGTTCTTTCCATAATTATCAATTATCTCCGATTTTTATTTGTTTGCTGAAAGTTTTATTAATTCCTCTTTCTCTTTTTCCAGTGCAGCTATCTTTTCGATGAGAATTTCCTGCTGCTCTCTCTTGCATTTTTCACAGTGGAAATGCTCTCCCTGGATGTATCCATGAACAGGGCAGACTGAGAAAGTCGGTGTTATGGTGAAATATGGCAGCTTGTAATTATATGCTATTGACTTCACCAGATTCTTGCATGATTCCCAGTCGTCGATAGCCTCACCGATAAATCCATGGAATACGGTTCCTCCGGTGTACAGAGTCTGAAGAGCGTCCTGATGATCCAGAGCCTCGAAGATGTCTGTGGTGAAATCTACCGGAAGCTGTGTGGAATTGGTGTAATAAGGGTCATCCTCGCCTGATGCTATGATATCTGGATAGGTCTCCTTGTCGTGCTTTGCCAGTCTGTAGCTGGTGCTCTCAGCCGGTGTGGCCTCCAGATTGAACAGATCTCCTGTCTTCTCCTGAAATTCTGAGAGTTTATCCCTCATGAAATTGAGTATCTCAATGGCGAACTCTTTGCCGTCTTTTGTGGTGATATCCTTGCCCATGAAATTCAGCAGACATTCGTTCATGCCGCAGATTCCGATGGTGGAGAAATGGTTATTCAGATTCCTGAGATACCGTTTTGTATATGGGAAAAGTCCTGTGGTCATAAGGCGGTCAATGACTTTTCTTTTGATGACCAGAGATTTTGCGGCCAGAACCATAAGGTTTTCCAGACGGAGAAAGAAGTCTGCCTTGGATTTTGACAGATATCCGATTCTCGGCAGGTTGATGGTGACTACTCCGATGGAACCTGTGAACTCGTCAGAACCGAAAAGTCCGCCTCCTCTTTTTCGCAGCTCCCTCTTGTCCAGCTGGAGACGGCAGCACATGGAGCGCACATCACCCGGGTTCAGGCTGCTGTTGATGAAATTCTGGAAATAAGGTGTTCCGTATTTTGCAGTCATTTCAAACAGAAGCTTGGCATTAGGGGATTCCCAGTCAAAATTTCTGGTGATGTTGTATGTAGGGATAGGATACTGGAACCCTCTGCCGTTGGCATCTCCGTCCAGCATCAGTTCTATGAAGCACTTATTGATGACATTCATCTCTTCCTGGCAGTCTCCGTATGTGAAGTCCTGTTCCACACCGCCGACAACTGCATTCTTGTTCTTCAGGTCATCAGGAACCACCCAGTCCAGTGTGATATTGGTGAACGGTGCCTGTGAGCCCCATCTGGAAGGAGTGTTGACTCCGAATACAAAACTCTGGAGTCCCTGCTTCACCTCTTTCGGTGTCAGGTGATCCACTTTTACGAAAGGTGCGATATATGTGTCGAAGCTGGAGAGAGCCTGTGCTCCTGCCCATTCATTCTGCATTATTCCAAGGAAGTTTACGATCTGCTGTATAAGAGTCAGCAGGTGTTTTGCAGGCTTGGATGTGATCTTGTCAGGTACCCCGCCAAGTCCTTCCTGGATCAGCTGTCTCAGTGACCATCCTGCGCAGTAACCGGAGAACATGGAAAGATCGTGGATATGGAAATCCGCATTCTTATGCGCATTTGCGATTTCCTCCGGATAAATGTTCTTCAGCCAGTAGTTTGCTGTGATCGTACCGGAATTATGAAGGATAAGTCCGCCCAGTGAGAAATTGACATTGGCATTCTCATTGACTCTCCAGTCTGACTGTGACAGATATCCGTCCATAGTGGCATTGATGTTGAGCAGCATTTTCTTGGAGTCTCTCAGAGCCTCATGCTGTGCTCTGTAAAGGATATATGCCTTTGCGATCTTAGGGACTGATTCCATCATCACCAGCTCCACGATATCCTGGATCTCTTCAATGGCAGGAGCTGAATTAGGATGCCGCCCCTTCATGAATTCTCTTAATTTATCCTCAATTTTTGAAGTGAGGGTCTCTGTAAGCTCCTTGTCTTCCATCCCCTGGACCGCACTGACGGCTCTGCTGACTGCGCTGGCTATTTTCCATCTGTCATATTTCTCGATGGATCCGTCTCTTTTTACTATTCTTTTGACGATGAAAGGTGTTTCCGGAACATCATCTGATTCCAGATGCAGGAACTCTTTCCAGTCGTTGCTGTTCTCAAAAGCCATGTTTCCTCCCATATGACTTTTATTTTTCATTCAGTTTTGCTATCTCGCTCACAAATTCATCCACACTGTTGAATTTCTTGTAAACAGATGCAAATCTTATATACGCAACCTTGTCCAGCCGGAACAGATTCTCAAGTACAAGTTCTCCCAGCTCTTCTGTGGAAATGCCGCTGGTCTGCTTGCTTTTCTTGTAGACTTCATCCTCAATGGTCTGAAGTGTGTTCTGGATCTGATCCTCGCTTACCGGACGCTTTTCCAGTGATTTGCGTATTCCTCTCTCAATTTTCCCCATATCAAAGAGCTCTATCTTCCTGTCCCGTTTGATGACAGTGATCGGAGTCTCCTTTATATGCTCATAGGAAGTGAACCGGCCGTGGCATGACAGACATTCCCGTCTTCTCCTTATGGCTGTACCTTCTGCGTTCTGCTTGCTTTCAATTACTTTATCTTCAATGTTGCCGCAGTATGGACACTTCATATGATGTCTTCCTTCTTTGTGCTGTCTTATAATTACCCATATATATAGGGCTATACAGCGATTTTTATATACCATAGCACATTATATCTCGTGGTGCAACTGGAATTTTAAAAAATAGGTGATTCTGCTGGATTTTCTTGGGTGAACAGGATAATATAGCACTGGAGAATTTATTATGGTTCTGATATTGGGGGCTATTTACAAAGAAATAGCTTATATGGTGGATTCACTTGAGGACAGCAGTATTGTGAAGTTCGGTATGCGCACCTATCATATAGGAAAACTTGCCGGACATGATGTGGCTATTGGGAATACTGGTGTGGGAAAGGTTCAGTCTTCTATTGTCTCACAGATGGCTATATCATATTTCAAACCTGATTATTATATTTTTATAGGTACCGCAGGAGCTTTGAATCCTGATCTTAAAATCGGTGATTTTGTGGTTTGTGATGAATGTGTCCAATATGATATGGACTGTTCTGATCTGGGACTTCCTGCTGGCAGAACTCCTTACTGTCCTGAAAATATGCAGATCCTGCACAGTGATCCAGTGCTTCTGGAGTGTGCTTTGGATTTTGTTCCTCCTGATGGGAGTCGCAGTATCCGTGGGCGGGTACTGACTGGTGATTCTGTGGTTGGAAACATCGGAGGGAAAGAAAAACTGGTTGCTGCCTTTTCCGGTGATGTGGTGGAAATGGAAGGATATGCTGCCTCTTTCTGTGCCGCCATGAACAAAATTCCATTTCTTCTTATACGTGTAGTCTCTGATCAGGCGGATGGTAATGTGAAGATCGATTATGTAAAATTTCTTGACTGTGCGTCAGAAAAACTTGATTCTATTGTTGTTCATATCTTGAACAATAATCCTGCATTTTAATCTTTAAAAAACAGAAGTTGTTGGATATAATAGGAAGATATGAGAAATAAAATACTTGCTGTGATTTTTATGACTTTGGCTGTCATATTGTCATCATGTTCTACTGTTCCTATAAGCCGTCAAGAAGCATCTGTTGATAAAATTGTCAGTCTGATCAATGCAGGAGATGCTGATACACTTGTCAGTATCTCAAAAAAACCTTTCCTGCTGGACGGTGAGATAATGCTCCGTGATTCTGATATTGCCATGATATGGAATAATCTTGCCAGTGCCGGATTTACTTTCGGAGACAGATATAAGGCTGATATTTATCCGGCTGTTGCTGATTATGCTGATCTTTTTTCAGATACATGGGAAGTGCAGGTGTTTTTCCGCCAGTATATCCCTGCCCATAAAGAAGGGGCTGTTCTGGAACTTTCCACAGATAATGGAAAATATTTTCTTATCCTTGGAAATAAGATCGTGCTGAAGAGGAATGGTCGGAAAGAGAAATATCCTGAGATCATAGGATTCAAAGGACCTGTGGAATGAAAAGAGCTGTATTTTTTGTTTTATTTTTTGTTGCCTGTTTCTGCTATGCCCAGGATGAGGCAGTGCTGAGTTATGTGGATGGAATGGTGGATATCCGTTATTCTGACGGTGAGCTGACGGAGGCTGCCATCGGGGATGAGGTATGTTCCGGTGAGTCTGTCATAACACACAGTGATGGTTTTGCAGAGCTTGTGCAGTATGACGGATGCACATATAAGATTTCTCCTGATACCGTGTTTACAGTAGGTAAGGTCAGCGAGAAGGGGACTGTCAGATCTGTGCTTTCCTGCATCATAGGCAAGGTGCTGTTCAAATTTCAGAAAATGGTTGGGAGTGAGCCTCTGATCGCCACCGGAAGTACAACCGCAGGTATCCGTGGAACTGAGTTCTGTGTTTATGCCGGAAGTGACGGATCTTCACTGATCGCTGTCACAGCAGGTAAGGTGGCTGTGGAGGCAGAGGGACACAGTGTGGAGCTGGTTTCTAACGAGGCTGTGGAAGTTGTTCCGGGTCAGGCTCCTGGCGAAAAATTTGTATGGCTTGGAAAAGAGCAGGATTTCAGTACATGGAATGACAGCAGGAAAAAGCGGTTTGACGAGGATCCTGCCGATGCGCTGCTGGCAGTGGAAAACCGTCTGATGGCGTTTGAGGATAAGATCGATTCTCTGGTTCCTGTATATGAAAATGATTCTTCCAGACTTAAGGAAGAACTTAGAAAGTTTGAGCAGATGAAAACTGATGGGGAAGATATGGAGACTCTGGTGGCTTATCGTGACCAGGTGATCGCGCCTCTGCAGCAGAGTACTTTCAACCTTATAATGAATATCCGCTACTACTCACTTTCTGCCCTTTCCATGAGGCGGTATATCGTGGGCAGCCTTTATGCGGATATGAAGACCAGATATATCTGTGATCTGGAGAACCCTGTTTTCAAGAAATTCATCAAAGTATATGACCGGATTTTAAGTGATTTCGAGCAGCTGGCTGTACCTCAGCTGGTGGATGCCGATATATAGGAGATAAAATGAAAAAAAGTATATTGTTTTTGATTCTGGCTGCTGCTGCCATGGTTCTGATGTTGTCATCATGCTCTGCTGAGAGTGATGATGAGACATGTACGATCGAGAAAAGGATAAAGAGCTTTTTTGATGATATCAATAACGACAAGTCTGTGGCTTATGAGAACCTTCATCCTGGATGCACTATGAGAAATGACTTGAAAGACCCAAGGACATGGAATGAATCGCCGTTTTCTGGTTCTGATTATACATATAAAGGCAATAAATTTGGATCTGCTTGGATTGGAACTTTCAGCGGTGGGATCTATTTGGGGGATAACATTGAGTTCCGGCTGAAAGAGGATGGCACTGACAACTGGAAGATACTGTCCATAAGCATCAATGGCGAGAAAAAGATATACTGATCATTTGTCTATCTTCAGTTTGCCGCGGCGGATAAGGTCGGTGCACAGTTTCAGTTCTCCGGCTTTTATGAGTGCAGAGATAGCATACCGTATCTCTTTTTCATCCCACAGACTGAGTCTTCCCCAGCTGTCTGATGCCGCATATCTTTTTCCCGGGGAATCTTCCAGCCTGTTTCCTTTCAGTATTCTGACTGCATCATAGAGAGTCATTCTGCCGTTGTTTTTCCTCACCAGCTCAGTTATCTCATCTTTACCCTCTATGGGGATGACTTTCCCATCGCATACATCACATCCGCTGCAAAGCTCATTCTCGTTCTCCAGAATATGCAGCAGTTCCTTCCTTCTGCATCTGTTGCCCTGAAATATGTCAAACAGCTGCTGCTGTCTTCTGTCCTGAGACTGGACAGGCATGTATGGTACCATGGCTATGGCATAAGCCTGTTTTCTGTCTCTGCCGCCGCGTCCTGATTCCTGGAGATATGCCTCTGCTGATGTGGGTATGTCGGCATGTATCACGGTACGGATATCGGGTTTGTCCACACCCATGCCGTATGCACAGGTAGCTACCAGAATGGCAGTTGCGGATCTGAAAAACAGGTCCTCTATGTTTTTTTTCTCGTCCCGTTCTAGACCTGCATGGTAAAAGAAAACATCATCAGTATTCAGTTCCTTCCTGAGTTTTCTGGCAGTGATTTCTGTTCCGTCACGGCTGGAGCAGAAAATGATCAGCGGTTTCATGGAATTTTTTACCACAGAGATCAGAGAAGCTGTTTTGGAGATGTATCTCACCACGTCGTAGCGTATGTTGGGACGGTCAGGATCAGCCCTTATGATGTTGGGATTCTGTCCCGAGAATATCACTTCCCGGAACCGATTCAGGATCTCAGCTGATGCAGTGGCTGTAAATGCAGTGGTGACTGCCGGTTTTATGGCTGCTATGACTTCTCCCATACGCAGGTATGATGGTCTGAAAGTGTCACCCCACTGACTGACGGTATGGGCCTCATCTATGACTACATGGAAAATTCCTGCATTCCTGATCCTGTCCAGAATTCCTGGTGCCAGAAGGATCTCCGGATTTGCTATGATGATCTGTATTTCACCGGCTGATATTTTTCTGAAGATCTCTTCTTTTTCGCTGTTCTCCAGACCTCCGCGGAGGATCACGTTTGGGATTCCGGCACTATCCAGTCTTCTCTTCTGATCCGCCATAAGGCTCAGCAGAGGAAAGATGATTAGCGTGATGCCTTTTACCAGCACGGCAGGAAGCATGAAGCACAGTGATTTTCCTGCACCTGTCGGGAGTATGACGATCTGTGCAGGATTGTTCTCCTCCGGATTTGCGGCACAGTCCAGAATGTTGGATATAGCCAGCCGCTGATATGGAAACAGGTACGGTATATGGAAAAATTCCTCTGCCTTGTCATTCAGAAAATCACTCATGCATTATATAACTGTAAAATCTGATGGTTTGATTCAAAATCATTGACCTTTTATTCCGCTCTTTTGTATTTTTTAAACAGGAAACAAATAAACTTTTTATATATACAGGTGATAAGATATGAACCAGGAAAAATTTACAGTAAAGACCCAGGAAGCCATTATCGAGGCACAGCATCTTGTCAGCAGATACAACCATCCGGTACTGGAACCGGAGCATCTTCTGCTGGCTCTGCTGAAACAGAACGATGGTATTGTTCCTCCTCTGGCAGACAAGCTGGGAGTCTCCAGAGATATCCTTATTTCTGAGACTGAGAAAGCGCTGGACAGTATGGCCCGTTCTTATGGCGGAGCTGCACAGGTCAGCCTCAGCAATGCATCTTACCAGGTGCTGAATGATGCCGAGAAAGAAGCGGACAGTCTGAAGGATGAATATATCAGCACAGAGCATATTTTTATTGCCATAGCTGTGTCAGACACATCATGCGGAAGAATACTGCAGCGGTATGGCATAACACGTGACAGCATTCTGAAGACTCTTGTATCTATACGGGGCAATCAGCGTGTGACAGACCAGAACCCGGAGAACAAGTTTCAGACACTGGAGAAATACTGCCGTGATCTGACTGAGCTGGCCCGCCGTGACAAGCTGGATCCTGTCATCGGACGTGATGAGGAGATAAGGCGTGTCATGCAGGTGCTTTCCAGAAGGACCAAGAACAACCCTGTTCTCATCGGAGAGCCTGGAGTAGGAAAAACTGCTGTGGTGGAAGGGCTGGCCCGCCGTATCGTGGCAGGTGATGTGCCTGAGTCATTGAAGAATAAGAAACTGCTGGCTCTGGATATGGGAGCACTGGTGGCAGGTGCCAAGTTCAGGGGTGAATTTGAGGAACGGCTGAAGGCTGTGCTCCATGAGGTTTCTGAGAGCAACGGAAGCATCATCCTTTTTATCGATGAGCTCCATACCCTTATGGGAGCAGGTGCTGCTGAAGGTGCCATGGATGCTTCCAACCTGCTGAAGCCTGCTCTGGCGCGCGGAGAGCTGCGCTGCATAGGTGCCACCACCCTGGATGAATACCGGAAATATGTGGAGAAAGATGCTGCCTTTGAGCGTCGTTTCCAGACTGTCTATACCAAGGAGCCTTCTGTGGAAGATACCATTGCCATTCTCAGGGGACTCAAGGACCGTTACGA
This sequence comes from Spirochaetia bacterium, assembly GCA_024402405.1. GTDB lineage: Bacteria > Spirochaetota > Spirochaetia > CADAEX01 > CADAEX01 > CADAEX01. Next base: position 17,793 of record JAKSTW010000003.1, read on the forward strand.
AGTGCATCACGGTGTGCGCATCAAAGATGAGGCGATCATAGCATCTGCTGTGCTGTCTGACAGATATATCACTTCCAGATTTCTTCCTGACAAAGCCATTGACCTGATGGATGAGGCTGCCAGCAAGCTGAAGATGGAGATCGAGAGCCAGCCTACAGAACTGGATAAGATCGAGAGAAAGATCCTCCAGCTGGATATTGAGAAACATGCGCTTTCAAGGGAGACTGACCAGGCTTCTATTGAACGGATGGCAAATATTGATAAGGAGCTGGCCAACCTGAAGGATAAGCAGGATGCTATGAAGCTCCAATGGAAGAATGAGAAGTCTGCCATTGACGAGCTGAGGAGTCTGAAAGAGAAGCTGGAACAGCTGAAAAGTCAGGAGGCGATGTACGAGCGGGAGGGCAATCTGGCTAAGGCTGCTGAGATAAAGCACGGACTGATTCCTCAGACTATGGCATTGCGCAATGAGAAGACAGCGGCGCTCCAGAAGATACAGGGTTCTTCCAGTATGCTCCAGGAGGAAGTCGGGGAAGAGGATATTGCCAGAGTGGTATCTGCATGGACCGGAATACCTGTGGCCAAGATGATGGCATCTGAGATCGAGAAGTATATAAATCTGGAATCGATACTTGAAAAAAGGGTAGTGGGACAGGATAAGGCTATCAAGGCTGTGGCTGATGCCATCAGAAGGAATAAAACAGGACTTTCGGAAGAAGGACGCCCGCTGGGCAGCTTTATCTTCCTTGGACCTACAGGTGTGGGAAAGACTGAGCTGGCCAAGACACTGGCTGAATTTCTCTTTGACGATGAGCATTCACTGACACGTATCGATATGAGTGAATATATGGAGAAGCACACAGTCTCCAGACTGATCGGAGCCCCTCCGGGATATGTGGGCTATGACCAGGGAGGACAGCTGACAGAGGCTGTCAGAAGAAGGCCTTATTCTGTCATTCTCTTTGATGAGATAGAGAAGGCGCATCCAGATGTGTTCAATGTCATGCTGCAGCTGCTGGATGACGGAAGACTGACTGATGGTCAGGGCAGGGTGGTCGATTTCAAGAACACCATCATAATCATGACCAGCAACCTGGGAAGCGAGTATATTCTCCAGACCGCAGATACCGAGGAAGCTAGAAAGGAAGTGGATGTACTGCTGAAGCGTACATTCAAGCCTGAGTTCCTTAACCGTATCGACGAGATAATCATGTTCAACAGACTTGGCGAGGAGCAGATCGGCAGGATCGTGGATATTGAACTGCAGCATCTGACTGAAAGGCTCAAGGTCAGAAAGCTGACTATGGAAGTATCTGATGCTGCCAAAAAACTGTTTGTCCAGGTTGGATATGATCCTATGTTCGGTGCCCGCCCTCTGAAGCGGACTATCCAGAATATGCTCCAGAATCAGCTGGCCAGAAGGATTCTTGCCGGTGAATTTCCTGAGGGATCAGCAGTGTATGTTGACTGTCAGGATGGACAGCTGGTATTTACCAGAAAGTGAGTTTATCCCATGGGCTTTAAGCTCATGGGACAAGTTTTTGAATTTACAGTATATCGCTGAAATAGCGGTATACTGAGTTCAGCTTCTCAAGACTCTTAGGGTCAGCATTCTCAGGAACTTCATCTGTGAAGATCTCCAGACTGCTGAGAGAAGCCAGAACTGCACTGTCAAATGATTTGATTCCCTTCATCCAGTAGTTTCCCCGCTCATCTGTGCACAGTGACAGAAATCCCGGAAGTCCTTTCCCTTTTTTAGGCTTGCAGAGATAAAGAAGCTTATCAAGGTACGGAATGATCTTCTGGAAATTTTTTCTGGAGTTGATGCTGCCGTTGAACGGAAGTCCATCCACAAATTTGAATTCAGGGTCAATATACGGAACTATCCTCTGAAGTTCCTGCATTTTCTCATCTGTCAGTATATCCATTCCTTTGTATGTTATTTTTCCATGCAGATCTTTCAGCTTGTTGTCAGCAACGAATGACGGAAGCACATGCTTGAGCTGTTCCCATGGTAATGTAGCCATTTTCTTCTTGCCCCGTGAACCTTTGTGCAGCTCAAACAGCTGATTGCCTATCTTGATCTGCCATGGTGTCTCTGCTGCAGCCTTCTCTGCTTTCTCAGCCTTGGCTGTGGCCTGCAGTTTCTGTGCCAGCTCAGGTGATATGTTTTTCAGTACCTGGCTGCTCAGCGGTGATACGGAATGTGCGTACATCTTGCTGGTGCGGACGATCTCACCTGCAACTATGAAATCAGGATTCTCCCTGAACATCACTGAACCCGGATGTATGAAAATTCTCTCGGCTGTAAGGCTGCTGTATGCCTCTTTGCCGGTTCTGGCACATACGAACTGGATCAGTCCCTTGCCGATGGCACTGAGATAATTCTCTATGCATCCTCCGCTGGAGATAGGAATTCCCTGCTCGCTGACAATATCCTCAAGCTGTTCCTTTATGCTGACGATCTCGTTCATGACTTTTATATCCAGATATTTTGACTCGCAGAATTTCTCCTTATTGTCAGATGACAGGAATGCGTCATAAAGATCGATATATGATACGAAATCACCATATTTGCTTCTGAATGAGTGATGGGCTTTTCTTGCCTCCATCTCCTCGCCCTGAGGCAGCAGGAACGGACTGTTGGTGGAAAGGAAAGTGACTGCTATTATGGTCTCTTCGATTATGTCAGGATATTTCAGGATCGCCTCCACCAGTATTCTGGAAAGACGCGGGAGAAGAGGGTAGACAGCCATCATCTCGCCGATTTTTGTCAGAGTGTTGTCAGTGTTCAGGGCTTCCAGCATCACCAGTGTCTCTACCGCACTTCTGATGCCTGATCTTTCAGGTGATGATATGAAGTCGAAGGATTCAAAGTCCGTGATTCCCAGTTCTGCCATTCTGAGGATGACTTCTGAAAGGTCTGTCCTGTATATCTCTTCTTTTGTGAACATGACTCTGTTCTCAAAGCTGCTTTTTGTATAAAGCCTGTAGCATGTTCCGGGCTGTGTTCTGCCGGCTCTTCCTTTTCTCTGGTTGCAGGATGCCTTTGAGATAGGAGATTCCAGCAGGGAAGATGTGAATGTCCTGGTATTGTAGGTGTTTATCTTTGCCAGACCTGAATCTATGACAGTCGTGATGCCATCTATCGTGACACTGGTCTCTGCTATGTTGGTGGAGACTATCACCTTGGTCTTGCCTGGGGGTGTCGGTATGAAGATACGCTCCTGCTCCTCCTTGGAGAGTCTGCCGTACAGTGGCAGCAGCATGAGCTTGTCCCGTACAGGGCTGGCATCCAGCATGGTGATGCAGTCTTTTATCATCTTCTCTCCGGAAAGGAATATGAGGATATCACCGGGGCGCTCCTCATCTATGCAGCGCTCCACGATGTCGCCTGTCTTCAGCAGCAGCTCATCTGGCTTGGCATCCTCCGGTACAGGGTCGTATATGACTCCTACCGGATATACTGTGGAATCTATGTGGACGATAGGACATCCTCCGAAATATTCAGAGAATACAGATGTGTTGATTGTTGCTGAGGATATGATGATCTTGAAGTCTTCCCGCTCATTGGATATGCGCTTCAGCAGTCCAAGTATGAAGTCTATGTTCAGACTTCGCTCATGGGCCTCATCAACTATGAGACAGCTGTATTTGGAAAGCATGGGGTCATGCTTTATCTCCTGGAGAAGGATACCGTCTGTCATGATCTTTATGACTGTCTCTGGCAGAGTCTCATCTGCGAATCTCATCTTGTATCCCACAGTTCCGGGAACTTCGCATCCCAGCTGACGTGATATGTAGTCGCAGACTGACAGGGTGGCAATACGCCGTGGCTGTGTGACTCCTATGATTCCGCTGGTGGAGAATCCTGCCTCGTACAGAATCATAGGAAGCTGGGTGGTCTTGCCTGAACCTGTCGGGCTCTCTATGACCACCACTTTATTATTTTTTATGCATTCAAGAATTTTATCTTTGTGCCTGTAGACAGGCAGTTCTTTTGGTTCCAATTTTACCTCTTAAGTATGGATTTGATTTTCTCGATTCCTTCCTCAAGAGTCAGTTTCTCAAAATTCTCACGGGTCGCCAGATTCTTCACAGTTATTGTTCCGGACTGGAATTCTTCAGACCCGCAGATTATTCCCACTGGAATATTTTTCTTTTCCGCATATCCGAACTGCTTGTTCAGCTTCTTTGTCTCAGAGTAAATATCACATGAAATTCCGTTCTCTCTCAGGAGGAATCCTATTTTTGTATAATATCCCAGAAGGCTCTCATCAATATTGAATATTATAGTGTCGCAGAGTGATACATCGCTGTTTTTCCGGCCGATGGCTTCCAGTGCGGAGATCAGACGGTCAATGCCGATGGATGCGCCCACTCCAGGAAGCTTTGTTTTTGTGTAGAGTGATGCCAGGTCGTTGTATCTGCCGCCGGAACATACTGAGCCGAATTCAGGTGCATCATCCAGAAATGTCTCATATACCAGACCGGTGTAGTAGTCCAGTCCTCGGGTGATGGACGGATCCAGCACGAAACAGTCAGAGATCCCGTTGGAATCCAGTGCTGCCTTCAGTGTGTGCAGTCTGGCTGTATCCTCAGCCTCACCGCCTGCCAGTGATGTTATTTTTTCCAGCGTCCTGTCGAAGGTGTCTTCCATGCTGATGTAATCCAGTATTTTTGCGGCGTTCTCATCTCCTGTGATCTCAGCCAGCTGTCTGGAGACCTCGTCCTTTCCGATTTTGGCCAGCTTGTCCACCAGACGCAGTATGTCCACCAGCTTGTCTTTTATTCCCAGAGTCTCCAGAAATCTGTTGAATACCAGACGGCTGGACAGATGGATCTTGAAATTCTCCACTCCGATATTCTTCAGCGATGTGTAGATCATGGTGAGAATTTCCAGATCTGCGGCTGCTGTGTCCACACCTACAATATCAAAATCGCACTGATAGAATTCTCTGTATCTTCCCTTCTGTGTGTTCTCGCCTCTCCATACCTTGGCTATGTGGAAACGCTTGAACGGAACGGTGAGTTTGTCCAGATTGGCGCTGACGAACCTGGCGAAAGGAACTGTCAGGTCAAAGCGCATGGAAATGTCTCTTTTCCCGTTGTCGGTGAATCTGTAAACCTGTTTGTCGGTCTCTCCGCCACCTTTGCCCAGGAGAACTTCTGTGTATTCCAGTACCGGTGTATCTATCGGCACGAAGCCGAAGCTGGTGAATGTTCTCTCGAGTATTGAGAAAAGGCGTTTTTTCTCTGTTTCCTCTGCTGGAAGTGAGTCTCTGAAGCCTTTGAGAATTTTTGGTTCTATCATTGTTGGAGTCCTTTTGAAATTTTTTTCAGAATATAAAATATAATTATAATAGTAATTTTTCAAGTACAGAAGGATAATATAAGGAAGGGACATCGCAAGATAAAAGAGGAAGGACACCCCCGTTTCGGCCAGTGGTTTCCTCCCTCTTTAAATCTCTCTTCTTCCTTCGGACGACTCAGGGCTAACGTCGCCCTGGACCCAAGAGAAGCAACTTCACTGTCCCACTGATGGCACACCTTTTTTATTGCATTTACTATAACAATCCGTTATAATCACCATCATGAATCTTTTTCATCTGAAGGCATTCTATTATACTGCCAAGTACAGAAGCTACACCAAGGCAGCCAAAGCGCTCTATGTGACGCAGCCTGCCATCACCAGACAGATACAGGAGCTGCAGAATACTTACAACCTGGTATTTTTCAATAAAATAGGCAAAAAGATCATGCTGACAGATGCAGGTGAGGCTATGTACTCACTGGCAGAGAAGATCTTCGATCTGGAGACTCAGGTGGAGGAGAGCATCCGTGACTTCCAGTATCAGACCAAGGGAAATATCAGTATAGCCTCCTGCGAGACCCTGGCTTCTTATTACCTGCCGTACGTCCTGGCTGAGTTCAGCAAAAAATTTCCTGATATATTTCTTTCTGTCCGTACCCATACGGATGAGGAGGTCCTGGATAATGTTCTGTCTCTTGACAGCGACATAGGTTTTGTCTCCTGCGGCGTGTCCCGCCCCAAGCTGACCATAAGGGAGTTCCTGCACGAGGATCTGATCTTCATAGCGTCTCCTGACAATCCTCTGGCACGGAAAAAACTGCTGGAGCCATGGGATCTCAACGGTGTGCCTGTGATATGGCATGAGCCGGGATGCGGAACCAGACGCATTTTCAATGATTTTATCCACAAGTATCATCTGCACACCAAGGATGTATGTGAATTCACCAATAATTCAGCCATAATAAACTTGGTGAAGCTGAATGTGGGAATCTCTCTGATATCCAGAAATGTTGTCCATGATGAGCTGAAAAATGGTGAGATCGCCGCGCTTAATATTGCAGGTGAGGAGTTCAGCCGTATCTATTATATAGCTTACCATCAGGATAAATATTTCTCAAAAATCATGGCGGATTTTGTCACATCTGCTGACAGATGGGTATTTGACTACCTCCACGGCTAAATCTTCTTATTTACATTATTTTCTTAATTCGTATTGCATTTTTTCCCCATTGCAGTTATCATATTACCCAAATAATTACGCTGCGAGAGGATCTTATATGGAAGTTCAAGTTAAGGAATTGATTGATAAAATCAAAACAGACGGCATTAAGACTGCCGAAGAAAAAGCTGCGCAGATTGTAAAGGACGCGCAGGCAAAAGCTGAGACTATAGTAGCTAATGCCAAAAAAGAAGCTTCAGTGATCGTAGCCGATGCAGAAGAAAAAGCTGCAAAGAGCAAAGTATCTGGAGAAGAAGCCATTAAACAGGCTGGCAGAGACCTTATTCTCAACATCCGTGAGAAGATAACAGACCTTTTCAATGTTATCCTCAATAACGAAGTGAAAGGTGCCATGGACGACAAACTCATGGGCAATGTTATCACAAATCTTATTTCATCATGGAAAGGTGATGATGGTGATCTGGAAGTTCTTCTTCCTGAAAAGGACATCAAGAGCACAGAACAGTATCTTATGGCTAAACTGGCTGATAAGGTTAAGAAAGGACTTGACATCAAACCTTCAAGGTCTATTGATGCAGGTTTCCATGTATCAGCAAAAGATGGCTCTGCTTATCATAACTTCTCTGCAGAAGGTATAGCAGAAGTTTTCTCCGATTATCTTAACCCGAGACTTGCTAAGTTGTTGGCTGAGGGAATCAAAAAAGCAAAACCGGAGGCATAAGCCTTGGCAAATCAATATTATTATACTGTTGCTTCTTTACCAATGCTCTCTTTGGAATCTGAAAAGTTCATGACAGAAAGTGAATTCCTTTCAGCCTGCGAGACCACGATCTCAGAGAAGGACTTCGATAACCTGAAGGCCTCCCTGCTGTTGCCGGTCCAGGGCGCTGTTGTCACCGATCCCCTTCTTAAGGGCTGGTACGACTGGGAAAATACACTCAGATGTGAACTTGTGAAACTTAGAGCAGCAAAGAAAGGAACAGATGCTGAAAAATATATCAGCGAAAATCCTGGTGAGGCCGGAGTGGCTGAAATTGCCAGAGAGGCATTTAATCAGAATTCTCCTTTGGAGAGCGAGAAAGTTCTGGACAGAGCAAGATGGGAATACCTGGATATGCTCGAGGCAGGACATATGTTCGATATCGGCAGACTGATTATTTACTATCTTAAACTCCAGCTGCTTAACAGAAGAGCTATGCTGAATAAGGATAGAGGCCGGCAGGAATACGAAAAGATTTATGCTGACATTCTTGCTGCGGCAAGAAAAGATGCTTGATGCATGGCTTGCAAATTGTAAGTTGATATTTTATAGAGGTATTTTATGAGTGATATAGTAGAAAAGAAGAGCAGCGGCAAGGTTGTCGGAGTAAACGGCAACATGATTACCATCGAGGTTACCGGCAACGTTCTGATGAACGAAATCGGCTATGTAGTAATCAACACAGCTGAGGGAGTTAAAAAACTCAAGGCCGAGGTAATCAGAATCAAAGGTAAATATGCCGACATGCAGGTTTATGAAATGACCAGAGGAGTCGGTGAGGGAGACGAGGTCGAGCTCACAGGCGAGATGCTTGCAGTAACATTGGGACCTGGACTTCTGGGACAGGTTTTTGATGGTCTGCAGAACCCACTTCCTAAGCTGGCAGAACAGAGCGGATTCTTCCTTGAGAGAGGTGTATACCTTCCTGCTCTTCCTGGCGATAAAAAATGGCATTTCACTCCATGCGTAAAAGCAGGAGACACAGTTTACAGAGCTGATGCCATCGGTTCTGTTCCGGAAGGAATCTTCAATCATAAGATCATGGTTCCTTTCAATATGTATGATACATATAAAATCAAATCAATCGCTGCAGAAGGCGAGTATACTGTAAATGAGAAGATAGCTGCAATCACAGACACAAAGGGAAAGGTTTATCCTCTTACAATGTCTTTCCAGTGGCCTGTAAAGAGAGCTATCGATGCTTATGCAGAGAGACTCAAACCAGTTGATCCGATGATCACAAAGGTAAGACTGATCGATACATTCTTCCCTGTTGCAAAAGGTGGTACATATTGTATTCCTGGTCCATTCGGAGCTGGAAAGACAGTACTTCAGCAGATCACTTCAAAGAACGCTGAGGTCGATATCGTAATCATCGCAGCATGTGGAGAGCGTGCAGGTGAGGTTGTAGAGGAACTTAAAGAGTTCCCTGAGCTGATCGACCCTAAGACAGGCCGTTCACTGATGGAAAGAACAATGATCATCTGTAACACATCTTCAATGCCTGTTGCATCAAGAGAGGCATCTGTATACACAGCAGTTACACTGGCTGAGTACTACAGAGAGATGGGACTCCATGTACTCCTTCTGGCTGACTCCACATCAAGATGGGCACAGGCCATGAGAGAGATGTCTGGTCGTCTTGAGGAGATCCCGGGTGAGGAAGCATTCCCTGCATATCTGGAATCTTCTATCGCTGCTTTCTATGAGAGAGCTGGTATCGTAAGACTTAAGGACGGTTCACTTGGATCTGTAACAATCGGTGGTACAGTATCTCCTGCCGGCGGTAACTTCGAGGAGCCTGTAACTCAGGCTACACTTAAGGTAGTAGGTGCATTCCACGGACTTTCAAGAGAGAGATCTGATGCCAGAAAGTACCCTGCTATCCACCCACTGGAAAGCTGGAGTAAATATAAGTCCGGTGCTGTTGACAATGATATGATCGAGTATGCAAGAAACATCATGTTCAGAGGAAACGATGTAGGTCAGATGATGAAGGTCGTAGGTGAGGAAGGAACCAGTATCGGTGACTACATCACTTACCTGAAAGAGGAACTTCTTGACTCTGTATACATCCAGCAGAACTCATTCGATGAAGTAGACGCAGCAGTACCTGTTGAGAGACAGGCACATATTTTCAATATCCTGCTCAAGATCCTTGCTGCTGAATTTAATGGATTCACAGTTAAGGACGAGGTAAGATCCTACTTCAACCAGCTGAGACAGTGCTTCCTTGACTACAATGGAACGATCTGGGGAAGCGATGAATTCAAGAAGAAGGAAGCTGAACTCCTTGAAATGCTTGCTTCAAAACAGACTGGTTCTGATGAAAATGCAGCAGCTCTGCTTGCAAAAATAAAATAAGGGACGGAAGAAATGCGCAAGGTTTATAGTAAAATTGAATCAATTACTGGAAACGTAATTACAGTCGCAGCTGATAACGTAAAGAATGACGATCTTGCTGAAGTTTCTTCAGCACACGGAAAGTCACTTGCACGTGTTATCAGACTGGATAAGGGTAAGGTATCACTGCAGGTTTTCGCTGGTGCAAAGGGTGTTTCAACTGGTGACGAGGTAAGATTCCTTGGTCATCCTATGAAGATCTCCTGCTCAGAGAACCTTCTTGGAAGAATTTTCGATGGTAGCGGTATGCCAAGAGACAACGGTCCTGAACTTGAGGAGAACCTCATTGAGATCGGTGGACCATCAGTCAACCCTTCAAAGAGAATCATTCCGAAAAACATGGTAAGAACTGGTATTCCAATGATCGATGTATTCAACTCATTGGTTGAATCCCAGAAGCTTCCTATTTTCTCATCATCTGGTGAGCCATACAACGAACTTCTTGCACGTATCGCCATGCAGGCCGAAGTTGATATGATCATTCTTGGTGGTATGGGTCTTAAGTACGATGACTACCTGTTCTTCAAGGAAACACTTGAGGAAGGTGGTGCGCTGAGCAGAACAATCTTCTTTGTTCATACAGCAGCTGACCCTATCGTAGAATGTCTGCTGGTTCCAGATATCTCACTGGCAGTTGCAGAGCAGTTCGCCCTTCAGGGAAAGAAAGTTCTGGTACTTCTCACAGATATGACCAACTTCGCAGATGCTATGAAAGAGAATGCCATCACAATGGAACAGGTACCTTCAAACAGAGGTTACCCTGGAGACCTTTACAGCCAGCTGGCATCAAGATACGAGAAGGCAGTAGACTTCGAGGGATCCGGTTCTATCACAATCCTTGCTGTAACAACAATGCCTGGTGACGACGTTACACACCCAGTACCAGACAACACAGGATATATTACAGAGGGTCAGTTCTACCTGAAGAACGGAAGAATTGAGCCATTCGGATCACTTTCAAGACTTAAACAGCAGGTCAACAAGGATACACGTGCTGACCACAGAGCCCTTATGGATGGTATGATCAAGCTGTACTCAGCTTATAAGGAAGCTCTTGAGAAGAAGTCTATGGGTTTCAGAATGTCTGACTGGGATAACAAGCTCCTTAAATACGGTGCTATTTTCGAGGAACAGCTTATGTCATTGTCAGTAAACATTCCATTGGAAAAAGCTCTTGACAAGGGTTGGGAAATTCTTGCTGAATGCTTCTCCAAGGAAGAAACAGGACTTAGAACAGAACTTCTTAACAAGTTCTGGCCAAAGAAGGACTGAGATTTATGGCAAATATCAAACTGACTAAGAACGAGCAGAAAAAGCAGAAGGATGCTCTCAAAAGATATACAAGATATCTTCCTACACTTATGCTTAAGAAACAGCAGCTCCAGCTGGTTATCAGAGGCCTTGAGGGAACTGTTAAAGAAAAGCAGGAAGAAAGAAAGATGCTTGAAGGCGAAATCTTTTCATGGGTTGATGTATTCGGTGAGAAAGTTGAGTTTGATAAGCTTGTAAGAATTAAATCTCTTGAAACTGAAGAAGGAAACATTGCGGGAGTTGATATTCCTGTTTTCAAAGGTATCGAGTTTGAGCAGATCGAGTATGACCTGTTCAAGCAGCCGCTCTGGGTCGATGCTGCGGTCGAGAAAGTTTCCAGACTGCTGGCATGTGATGAAGAGCTGAAGATCATTGCAAAACAGCTTGAACTTCTGGAAGTTGAGCTGAGGGTCACATCTCAGAGAGTAAACCTTTTCGAGAAGGTTAAGATTCCTGAGACAAAGAATAACATCAAAGTTATTGCTGTATATCTTGGTGACCAGCAGACAGCTGCCGTAGTTAGAGGAAAAATATCAAAGAAGAAACTTGTAAGGGAATCATAATATGTCAATAGTAAAAATGAAAAAAGTTTCCCTCGTGGTTCTTGACCGTGAAAGGGAAGAATCTTTGACAAAGCTGAGAGAGCTGGGTCTTGTTCATATTGAGCGTATTTACGCCGGCAGCGACAAGCTTGCTGCATTGAACGACCAGAAAGCAGTTTTCGAGCGCTGTTCTTTAATTCTTCCTCAGGGTATTGCTGGGGATAAGAAAAAGAAGGGTGATCTGAAGACAGCAAAAGCTCTTGCTGCTGATATCATCGCTCTCGGTGACAAGCTGAAGGCTCTCACTGATGAGAAGGAGAAATATCTCAAAGATGCTAAAAGCCTTGAACCTTGGGGTGATTTCAAACCAGCAGATGTTGCTTTCCTCAAAGACAAAGGGGTTGATTTTAAGTTTTACGAGCTTTCAAAAGAAAAGCTGGACGAAATTGCTGATAAGTCAGACTATTTCGTAGTAAATACAATAAAAAATAAAAGTTATGTAGTCGTAACTGGCGCTACAGGCAAGGAATTCCCTGCCGAAGAGCCTGTCCATCTTCCTGAATTCGGAATCACAGAGTGCAATGCCAAGGCAGCTGCACTTGACGGTGAGATCTCCAAAGTTCAGAAAGAACTGGAGAAACTTGCGGCTGACAGAAATGTTCTTGCAGATGGTCTCAAGGAACTGGATAAGGAAATTGAGTTTGAGTCTGTAAGTGCAGATATGCAGGTCGAAGGTGACCTTGCATATATTGATGGATATGTTCCAGTGGATAAGGCTGCTGAGCTTAAGGCTGCGGCTGCAAAAGAGCATTGGGCACTTCTCATTGACGATCCGTCTGAGGAAGATGCTCCTCCAAGCTTGATCAGAAACCCTAAATGGGTGGAAAGGATCCAGCCTCTTTTCAAGTTCCTGGATATTACTCCTGGATACCGTGAAGCAGATATCAGTATGTGGTTCCTGATGTTCTTCACTCTGTATGTTGCAATGATCGTAGGTGATGCAGGATATGGATGTATCTTCTTTATCCTTACACTTCTGATCTGCAAGAAGGCTCCAAAGCCTGTTGTCTCCCTGCTGTTGACCCTGAGTTTGGGTACGATAGTCTGGGGTACGCTGACGGGAACCTGGTTCGGTTCAGAGACAATTGTAAAGAATACATTCCTTGGAAAACTGGTCATCCCACAGATCGCCAGCTTTGCACAGGAAGGAATCGACACCAACTACTATATACAGAATCTGTGCTTCTTCATCGGTATTACCCAGCTTCTCCTGGGTCTGATCATCAGCTTCATCAGAAAGATGCCTTCACTGGCAGCTTGGACAGATGTGGGCTGGATGCTGGTTGTTGTGGCTTCTTACTTCGTTGCCCAGAAGTTCGTTCTCGGTGCAGCTTCATTCAATCCTATCACATGGCCTCTGGCTGCGGCAGGATTCGTGATCGTCTGCCTCTGTTCTGAACAGAATGGAAACGTTGTAAAAGGTATCTGCATGGGACTTGCATGGTCTCCGATGAAGATACTTGATACAGTAAGTATGTTTGCCAACCTGGTATCATACATCAGACTTTTCGCTGTTGGTCTTGCTACAGTAGCTGTTGCCACATCATTCAATGGTATGGCTGCAGGAATGGCAGAATCAATGGGAGTTGTAGGAATTATTATCGGTGCGGTCATCCTGTTTATTGCACACGCCTTTAACATGGTGCTGGCACTTCTTTCAATCATCGTTCATGGTGTTCGTCTGAATACCCTGGAGTTTGGTGGAAGAGTAGGATTGGAATGGAGCGGTTATAGATACGCCCCATTTAAAAAATGATTTATAACCTGACACTGTATGTGCCGGGGTATTAAATATAAATTGTCCCGAGGGACAAAAGAGAAATTTTAAGGAGATAATATATGATGGGATTGATGGGAATTGGAGCAGCTTTCGCTCTTGCAGCAGCAGGTTCTGCAATTGGTATTGGTAAGGCAGGTATGTCTGCAATTGGTGCATGGAAAAAATGTTACGCACAGAATAAGCCAGCACCTTTCCTTCTGCTCACATTTGTCGGTGCACCTTTTACACAGACAATTTACGGAATGATTCTTATGAACGCTCTTAAGGGAGCTGCTGGTACAGCTGATCCTGGCCTTATTCTTGGTGCAGGTCTTTTCGGTGGTATCGGTATCGGACTTTCAGCTTGGTTCCAGGGTGCTGCAGCTGCAGCAGCTGCTGATGCTCAGGTAAGCACAGGAAAAGGTTTCAGTAACTACCTCATCGTTCTTGGTCTTATCGAGTCTGTAGCCCTCTTCGTAATGGTATTCGTAATGGGTATCGTAGGCTGATCTAACAGTCTTTGATCTTAAGGCGGTCAGAAATGACCGCCTTTTTTATTGTCTGCTATTTTATCCGGAATATATTCCTATGATAGTCGATCATTCCTTCTTTCTTCATTCTGCCAAGTTCTTTTGAAAGTGCACTTCTCTCTACATTGAGATAATCAGCCATCTGCTGCCGGTTCAGAGGTATGATCAGTTCATGTGTTCCCTGTTCAGATATTTCTCTGGTAAAATATGTCAGGATTCTGCCTCGTATGGTTTTTGCGGAAGTTTCTGTTATTTTCTGTGATAGTCCTATATTTTTCTCTGCACTTATTTCAAGGAGATTTTTCATGATCTGTATATGACACTGGCATGGAAGTTCACATATTCTGAATATTTTCTCCATATCCAGATGCAGTATGCAGCAATCTTCTATGGCGATGATGTCCACCATCATAGGTTTGTTCCTGAGTGTGGCATAAGCCAGACTGAAGATCTCTCCTGGATGCATAAGAAGAAGGATATTGTTATTCCCCATTATATCCACGTTTACGCTCTGGACTCTTCCGGAAAGGATCAGCCCTATGTCTTTTATTATACTGCCCTGATGGTATATTATTTCTCCTTTTTTATATTTTTTCTCCTGTATGCACAGGCAGGAGAACATTTTCTCCAGATCTGATCTTCTGATTCCTTTGAAAAGGCTGGTGCTGGCAATGAATTCCATATCCATGATATGCTCCTGAATATCAGTGTAATGTGGTTAAAACAACATTTTGTTTTTTCTAAAAGTATTATTATCATATATATAGAAAAATAAATAATCATTATGGAGAGAGAATATGAAAGTTACTGATGATATTATTTATGTTGGCGTCAATGATCATAAGATCGATCTTTTTGAAGGTCAGTATATCGTTCCTAACGGGATGGCCTATAATTCTTATCTGATCATGGATCAGAAGATTGCTGTCATGGATACAGTTGACAGAAATTTTACCCACGAATGGCTGGATAATCTGGCATCCGCACTGAATGGCAGAAGACCTGATTATCTTGTGGTGCAGCATATGGAGCCTGACCATTCTGCCAATATCGCAAATTTCGTGAAGATGTATCCTGATGCAAAGATAGTGTCATCCGCCAAGGCTTTTGCCATGATGAAAAATTTCTTCGGAACTGATTTTTCTGAGAAGCAGATCGTGGTAGGAGAGGGCAGCACGCTGGAACTGGGAACTCATACTCTCACTTTTGTTACTGCTCCTATGGTGCACTGGCCTGAAGTTATTGTCACTTATGATTCCAAGGACAAGGTTCTTTTCTCAGCAGATGGTTTCGGAAAGTTCGGTGCCCTGGATGTGGATGAAGAGTGGGCATGTGAAGCCAGAAGATATTATATAGGAATAGTTGGCAAATATGGTGCACAGGTTCAGGCATTGCTGAAGAAGGCCGCAGGTCTGGATATCCGGAAGATATGTCCTCTCCATGGTCCTGTACTCAGTGAGAATCTTGGATATTACCTTAATCTTTACAATACCTGGTCATCGTATGGCGTTGAGAGTGACGGAATAGTGATCGCATATACTTCTGTCTATGGAAATACCAGAAAAGCTGTGGAACTTCTGGCTGAAAAACTGAGAGCAAAAGGATGTCCTAAAGTCGTGGTCAATGATCTGGCCAGATGTGATATGGCTGAGGCTGTTGAGGATGCGTTCCGTTATGGACGGATAGTTCTGGCGACAACCACTTACAATGCTGATATCTTCCCTTTCATGAAAGAGTTCATCCATCATCTGACTGAAAGAAATTTCCAGAACCGTACTGTTGCCTTTATGGAAAACGGTTCCTGGGCGCCTCTGGCAGCAAAGGTTATGAAGACCATGATGGATGGATGCAAGAACATCACCTATGCGGATAATACTGTGAAGATCAGATCTGCCATGAATGATGAGAACAAGATTCAGATTGAAGCACTGGCTGACGAGCTCTGCAAGGATTATCTGGCACGCTCACTTGAGACAGCAAATAAGAATGATATGACGGCACTGTTCAAGATCGGCTATGGTCTCTATGTTGTGACTTCCAATGACGGAAAGAAGGACAACGGACTGATCGTGAATACAGTATCCCAGGTGACAAACTCCCCTGACAGGATCGCAGTATGTATCAACAAGCAGAATTACTCACACCATGTCATCAGGCAGACAGGAATCATGAATATCAATATCCTTTCTGTTGAGGCTCCGTTCAAAGTGTTCCAGACTTTCGGATTCCAGAGCGGACGCGCTGTGGATAAATTTGCAGACTGCAAGCCTATGCGTTCAGACAACGGACTGGTGTTCCTGCCTAAGTACATCAACTCGTTCATGTCCCTGAAGGTGGAGCAGTATGTGGATCTGAAGACTCATGGAATGTTCATCTGTTCTGTAACCGAGGCCAGAGTCATGTCCACCAAGGAAACGATGACATATTCCTACTACCAGAATAATGTGAAGCCTAAGCCACAGGTTGATGGAAAGAAGGGCTGGGTCTGCAAGATATGCGGATATATTTATGAAGGTGATGAGCTTCCTGATGATTTTATCTGTCCTCTGTGCAAGCATGGTGCTGCTGATTTTGAGAAGATACAGTGATATTTAGATAGGCAGATTAAAGGCAGTCATATGATCCATGTGGCTGCCTTTTTTATTTAGCCGTAAGGTGCTTATGTTGATTATTGCAGGCATTTTAATTAATATATTTCCATGAAGAAGAAAGTTTTATTATTCCTGAGCATTATGTTTCAGCGTTATTTCATGTTCAGATGATTCATCGGATGATTCAGATGATATGACCATGCCGACTTTCACTGTGGAGGGGGAAAGCCTGAGCCATGAGGATTTTCTGATTGCACCACATTCCGGCAATTACAAGACCGGATGGCTTATAGTCATTGATTACCAGGGAAATCTTAAATATTCCAAGAAGCTTCCCGGATATGCCTATTCTTTCAAGAAATTTCAATATAAGGATGGTACTGTGCGGTATGCCTACCAGCAGGTCGATGGCATAATGGCTGGAACCAATGGATTTTATGACGATACCCATCTGGTGCTTATGAATGATTGTTTCGATGTTATTGACGATCATATCGCTCTTCTGAAATCTAATCTGATACCCTATGATAACTATCCGTGTGAGAATCATGACTATGAAGTTCTTGGCGATGATCATTTCATACTTACTGCAGCTGTACCTATAACTCTTACTAATATTCCTGGATATGAGGGAATCGAGGTCAATATTTTTGACAATGTGATACAGGAGCAGAAGGATGGAAAGGTTATCTGGGAATATTCCTCCGCATTGAATTCACCTGAGCTGTTTGCCAGCACCCTGTATTTCTCTGCAAATTCAGCAGACAGCATTGATTATTCAGCTCCACCTCGGAATGGCTCAAGTCATATGGATTATGCTCATATTAATGCTGTGACTTTTGCTGATGACGGTGATTTTTATATCAGCTTCAGGAATATCGGTCTGATCCGTCTGGATCATGATACAAAAAAAGTTGAGTGGCTTATGAGCCGGAATCATAATGATTTCACTGGCATTGAAAAAGGTGATATCGGGTTGTTCCAGCATGATCTCCGTGTCAATGATGATGGTTCTATCACTATTTTTGACAACTCAGGCTGCGGTACTAATAACACAAGGATCTGCCGTTACTGGCTTGATGAGCAGAACAGAAAAGTGACTGACAAAAAATTTTATATTTCAGAAGTAAAAAAGTCACCGTTTATGGGAAGTGCCATGCTTCTGGATGAGGATTCTCAGACTTTCCTGATTGCGTATGGTGGGAATATTTCTGATCCTGCCTTCGAGGAATATTCATTCCGGGACAGAAAACAGACAATGCGTTTCGTTTTTGATAAAGGATATGATCTGTATCAGATAACCCATGAGACTATAAAAGTCAAATGACTGTTATTCCTGAAATATAGACCTGACTTCACCGGTTCTTCATTGCCAGCTCTGCTTCACTTGGTCTGATGTAGATCGGACCTGAGTTCTCGGCGTCGGTTTTTCCTTCTGAGAAAAGCTTTTCACCAAGACGCAGACAGCTGAGGATACGGCAGTTACAGTATTCTGGGTCGACAGTCAGGTTGGTCCTGTCTCTGTATATTTCTGCTATGGCAGATGCAAATGCTCCGGTCAGCAGCACCCTATTGTATCTGCTGAAAATATCTCCCAGGTCTGCCTTCAGTATGTCCAGATATTCAGAAGTGCGCACTCCCTTCTCATATACAGCTGCAAATGCCTTGCCGCTCTTTGCATCCAGCAGCGGTATCACAGCTCCGTCAAACCAGCTGTAGGCTTCTGCCAGAATATCCAGGGTAGGGACAGAGATCATGGGTTTATCCAGACCAGCTGACAGTCCCTTTGCTATGGACATTCCTATTCTGAGTCCGGTGAAGGAACCTGGACCTTTTGCACATACTATGAGATCTGTAGTGTTTTTGTTGATGCCTGAAGTTTTGTACAGATGATCGATCTCTGTCAGCAGCACTTCAGAGTGTCTGAGTCCTGCCTTCGCTGTATATGTGAAATATTTGTCATCAGATCTCAGACAGATCCCAAGGATTTCTGTACTGGTGTCAAAAGCCAATGTTGTCATAATTCTATTCCCTCTATTTCTATTTCCCTTTCTTCAGGTGTTATTACTCTGATGCTTATGGTGATTATATTCTCCGGAAGACTTTCCCTTATGTTTTCGCTCCATTCGATTACACAGACACCGCCTGCGAAAAGCAGTTCCTTGCCTCCAGTCATCTCGAACTCATCGTCGGTGGAGATCCTGTACATATCCATGTGATACAGCGGCAGGCGTCCCTCATATTCACATATGATGGTGAATGTAGGACTTTTTATTATACCGGTGATTCCCAGACCTCTGGCCAGTCCTCTGGTCAGCACAGTCTTTCCGGCACCAAGAACGCCGTTCAGTGCTATTATGGCATTGGGCTGCAGCTTCTGTGCCAGCATCTGTCCTATGTGTTCAGTCTCTTCAGCATTGTAAGTATGGAATATCAAGTCTTTACCCTCAGAACTAATCATAGAATAAATATGCTTTTAGTCAAGGGACTCCTTTTTTTTTTTTTTCGCATATTTCTGCAGCTCCTCCAGTCCCTCCTGACTCAGCTTGGCGATGGAGGCTGCCGCATTCCTGATTTCCTGCACATTCTGCCCGTCCAGCGGAGCTTTCAGCAGAGCCACCAGTCTGTCCTCATCATCCTGGGCGAACTTCACAGTCAGTGACAGAGTCTGCTGTATCTCATCATATTCATCGGCCAGAGATTTCAGCGCTGTGCTGTCATTCTTATCTATGGCCTCTATGATGGCATTGAAATAATTTCTTACGACAGAATACTGTATGAATTCCAGCTCAAGCCTGGAGAATGCCTCCACATCTATCCTGTTCACATCTTCCAGCTTTATGTTACAGAACTGCTCCATGTTATGATTGTCATAATTTGTATTGTCCACTGACAGAGACTCGATGAAAAATCCGTTTCCTTCCATCCAGTTTTTCAGCTTGGTCAGAACATCACTGAGATATCTTTCTCCATCAGGTGTGAACTGCACTTCTTTGCCGTTAAGGAAAATCTGCATAAATAACTCCTCTTTCTGAAAATGTCAATTATTGACACCTTTATATAATACAACATATTATGAAAATGTTGAGGATAATTATGGACGAAAATATAGTTTTTATCAAAATAAAAGAGGATATGAAAAGGGAGATCAACGGTTTTGTTGTGAATCCTGATATTCCTCTTCCGGTGGAGAAGCTTGCCGGCAGTGACAACTTCGATCCCGAGCAGCTGTCCTGGGAGATGATCATATCTGCCATGCTGAAGATTCTGGCTTATGACAGGGATTTTGAGCATGCTGAATACTACCGGCAGTTTGTGAAGGCTGTTAAGCCTGATCTTTTCAATGAGATGACAAAGGTAGGTATCTATAAGGCTAGCAACAGGAACTTTGATATTGCTGAAGAGATTTTCATGGCTCTGGAAGGGCTGGAACCGGATGATATTCCAAATATCCTGAATCTGGCCAGATGTTATGAGGAACGTGCCAAATACTGCAGGGAGTCAGGTGATGAATGCTGCGAGGACAAGTACAATGATCTGGCTTATGAGACATATAAGCGTGCTCTGGATATAGATCCGATGTATCCTGACACTCATTTCTATGCCGGTGCATTCTTCCTGGGGCAGAGCAATTATATCAAGGCCAGGGAACATCTGGCTGATTATGTTTCCATGGGCAAGGATGATGATAAGAAGAAGGCGGCTCAGGAAGTGATAGATAAGCTGGACAGTCACGATCTGGCTGATAACCTTTTCAAGGAAGCTTTTGATTTCATCAAGATGGATATGCTGGACAAGGGAATTGCCAGGATCAAGGAATTTATTGCAGACCATGATGATATATGGAACGGATGGTTCGTCCTTGGCTGGGGTTACAGGAAGGCAGGAAAATATGCTGATGCCAAAGATGCTTTCCTGAAGGCTCAGGAGAATGGCGGTGATTCTGTGGAACTGCTTAATGAGCTGGCAGTGTGCTGCATGGAGACCAATGATTATAAATATGCTGAGAAATGTCTGAAAGAAGCGCTGAGAAAAGAACCTGAGAACAGCAGCATCATGATAAATTTCGGACTTCTTTCCATGAGAAAAGGGGACAAAGACAGTGCAGAGGGATTTTTCCAGTCTGCCCTGGAGTATGATCCTGATAATAGATATGCCAGAAAATATCTGGATGAACTGAAAAAATAAGAGGAAACGGATGAAAAAAATAGGACTGATTGTTGCAATAGAGACAGACTCAATTTTTGCTCATTATAAGAATGTGGAGAAGCTTGATTCCCCTTCAGGTTTTGAGCTTTATGTATCTCATAAGGATAACTGCGATCTTTTTATCCTTCATGCCGGAATGGGTGAGGTGGCTGCGGCGGCAGGCACACAGTATCTGATTTCTGCCTGTCATGTGGAGCTGGTGGTGAATTTCGGTGTTGTCGGCGGACTTACGGAGGATATGGGAAAGCATAAGATCGTGGTGGTGCAGCGAGTGGTTCATTACCGCTATGATGCCTCTGAGTTCATGGATGTGGTCGTTGGACAGGTTCCTCCGCACAGTGACCTTTATGTATATCCTGACAGGAATCTGATGACCCAGGCTCTTATGCTTAATACTGAGCTGATGCCTGTTACCTGTGCATCCGGTGATAAATTCATCTCTTCCGCAGATGAGAAAAAAAGCATACATGATCGTTTCAGTGCTGATATATGTGAGATGGAGGCTGCAGGAATAGTGCTGACCTGTGAGGTCAATGATGTGCCATGTCTGCTGCTGAAGGCTGTCTCTGACGGGCTGACTGGCGGTGCAGGCGAATTCTACAGCGAACTGCAGAAAGCTGCCCTCAGCTGCCTCCAGGTGACTGATAAGATCATCGAAGGCATTGTCTGAGGGTTATTGAATAAAAGGATCAGCGTATTTTCTGGGATTCCAGATAATAGCGCTTCTCATAGGATTCTCCGATGGAGAATGTCTTCCTTGGGTATACACCCTTTGTTGAGAGCCGTCTGAAGAATGTCTTCTTGCTGATTTCAGGCAAAAGGAATCCGATGGCGGCATCTTTCTGGGCCAGTTCCTCCAGGTCTTTCTCTCCATGGATGTAGTCGATGGATGCAGATGCATTCTCTTTCATGTATTTATCCAGGAAATTCTGAAGTTCCTCGGCTGCCAGAATATTATCTCCCTCCAGTGTGATGACCATAGCCTTATCCTTTGTGACTGCATAGATCTCCATAGGATCCTCGGATGCTTTCAGCTGGCATCTGCATACTTCCCTCACTGAACATTTAAGCTCTCTCTTAAGGGCATCCATAAGAGCGCATGTGTCCACACCGAACATGACCTTGTGTATAGGGTGGAATATGATTCCCGGGCTGTTGATATTGACAACTTCTGCCATTGCCCATCTGGCAGGATGGTCTGATACGCCCTTTGCCTTGATTGCTTCCCATGTGTTCTTTGCGGCTGCCAGTGAGTGATTTCCGTCACCCATGGCGAAAAGAGGATGGTTCTTTGCTTTGAGTGCCAGAAATTTTTCAGTTATTGATCTCATGGCAGGATCTGTAGCCGGAATATGCCAGCCCCGGAGGTGTCCTCCATTCTGCATGAGCTTGAAGTCATATATTTTCTTGAAGCTGTCTCTCTGGCTGTAAAGAGTCTCTATCAGCTGTTCATCATGATCGTCAATGAATACCAGAATATGAGGCATATCAAGTGCGGCGCCCTGTCTGATCTTGACTCTTACAGGAAGTCTTTCCACAACTGTTTTTTCTGTAGGCTGGATAAGGCTGTCTGTGCCCACGCTGTAATCATACTGATCCAGATCCAGGTTCACCAGAAGACCGATGCGGGCAGGACTGAAGTCTGTCTCCCTTTCTACAAGCATGAATCCGGCAGGAAGCTTCTGAAGTGTGCCGTCAGCAAGGTATTTATCCATGGTTTTATTGATTTCTGGAATTGTCTTGTCCAGATCGACTTCTTTCAGGTATACCTCCGGAAGGAAGAGATTCAGTGTGGAAGGACTGCCGCATGCGATTTCCTTGGTCTCTGCCCAGTATTTTTTGTTGGAGGTGAACTGATCACCGGCAATTACTGCCCATTTCTCAAATGTGGTCTTTGTCTGATCCGGGACATATATCTCAGGAATTCCTACTCCTGCGGTTTTAAGTGTATCCAATTTCTTCTCCTTATTATAAATCTCTCATAAAGTTCCCAGGGAAAAATCTCCCAGGAGCTTACAATGATTACCATCTTTTTTTAATATAAGCTTTCTTCCAGGAAAATAAACAGGGAGAAGCTCTTTTATTTTTTTAGCAGTATCCCTATAAATATTATAACGTATTTCATAAGGTACAGATTCCAGAGTCTTGATCTCGATATTTATCAGATACCCTCTGCCGAACTCAGATCCGTATCCTGGCGTGAAATCAG
The DNA here is from genome assembly GCA_024402405.1 of Spirochaetia bacterium. Classification (GTDB taxonomy): domain Bacteria; phylum Spirochaetota; class Spirochaetia; order CADAEX01; family CADAEX01; genus CADAEX01. Next base: position 40,661 of record JAKSTW010000003.1, read on the forward strand.
CCCGGATCCCGAAAAGTCCATCTGCCTGTGGGTTTGCTGTTTCACCGCGTTTAGGTCTGGCCGGGTGAAGTGGGTAATCTGAGCCATATTTATCTTCAATAAATTTATCGACTTCATCCAGCATTTTTTTCATCTGGTCATCGAATTCGATCATTTTTGGGTGAAACATGAATATATTATATCATAAAATGGGATGACTTGATACTATTTTTTCATAAGATTATATTTTATTTATGTGTGATGAAATGCTTCTTCTTGTGGATGAGAATGGGAATCCTGTGGGATCTGCTCCCAGAAAAAAATGTCATTCTGACAACAGTCTGATCCAGCTGGTTGTCCATCTGGAAATATTCAATTCAAAAGGGGAGATTTATCTCCAGAAGAGATCTCCGTTCAAAGATATGTATCCTGACAGATGGGATACAGCGGTAGGTGGTCATGTCCGTGCCGGGGAAGATCCTTTTCTTGCTCTGGTCCGGGAGGCCCGTGAAGAGATAGGCATAGATGCGAGTGAGGCAAAATTCTTCACTAAATTCCTGCACAGATGTCCTGCTGAGTCTGAAGTGTGCTTTTTGTATACAATGACTTATGACGGTGAGTTTGCCATAGATCATGATGAGGTGGTGGATGGCAGATTTTTTACTATGGATGAGATCAGATCCAGACTTGGAACAGGATTTTTTACCGGTAATTTTGAGAAAGAGATAAAACTGTTCGAAAAATAAAATAAAAATTTCTCCATGTGTCATTATTTGACACACCACCTGTTTTAAGATGGTGAAAAATGGAGGATAAATATGTTTACATTTACAGTTTTTTTCATGATGTTTGCAGGACTGGCTTTGGTATCTGCCATCGCAGTGCCTGTTTTCTGCAGCGGTAAGACTGATTCTCCGGAGGATTGACTTAATTTTTTATTAAAACTAAAATTTTAGCGATGGAATCTTCTACTTATTCTACAGACCGTATTGGTGTTGAAAATATAAGGCATCTGCTTATAACGTTCTCTGTTCCTGCCATTGTTGGAATGCTGGTGAGCGCTCTCTATAATATTGTTGACCGTATCTTTGTCGGGCAGGGAGTGGGACCTGAGGGTCTGGCCTCAATTGCTGTGACCATGCCTATACTTATGACGAATATGGCTTTCTCTGTGATTGTTGGAGTCGGTGCCAATGCCCTTTTTTCCATAAAGCTGGGAGAGGGACGGCGGGATATGGTGGAGAGGATCATGGGAAATGCCTTTCTCATGCTTTTCCTCATTCCGCTGCTGGTCATAATTCCGGTGCTTCTGTTTACAGAGCCGCTGCTGCGCTTTATCGGAGTGACTCCGGCGCTGATGCCTTATGCAGTGAAATATACCAGAATTCTGATGTATGGCGGTGTCTTTGCGGCAATGAGTCCCGGCATAAACCATTTTATCAGATCCGATGGACATCCGAAGACATCCATGTTCACACAGCTGCTGGGTGCAGTCCTTAATACGATTCTTGATCCTATCTTCATCTTTGTGTTCCACTGGGGGATCGAGGGTGCTGCCTGGGCTACTGTGATCGCACAGACTGCATCTTTTGTATGGGTCATGTACTATTTCAATTCACCTCTGACCAAACTGCGCTTCAGGATCCGTGCCATGAAGCCTGATTTCAGACTGGATCTGTCTATTCTTGCAATAGGTTTTGCCCCTTTTGCCATGCATATGGCGATGAATGTCATGAACCTGGCTCTGAACAAAAATCTGCTTCAGTATGGCGGTGATATTGCGGTGGCAGCCATGGGTGTGGTTTACAGTGTGGTGATAGTCATAATGATGCCGCTCCAGGGTCTGAACCAGGGTGCGCAGCCTATAATAGGTTTCAACTATGGGGCCAGAAAGTATGACAGAGTGATAACTACTTATAGACTTGCAGTTATTTATGCCACGGTTTTTGTCTGTACAGGAACTGCGATAATAGAGCTTTTCCCTGATCTGTGTGTCAGACTGTTCAACAGTGAGAGCACTGAGCTCATGGATCTTGGAGCCAAAGCTCTGAGAATATGTTCATGCATGGTGCCGATCATTGGTTTCCAGGTGATTACATCCAACTTTTTCCAGGCTGTGGGCAAACCTCTTCAGAGCACTTTTCTGAGTCTTTCCAGACAGTTTCTGATACTGATTCCGCTGATTTATATTCTGCCTAAGTTTTTCGGTGTCATGGGTGTCTACTGTGCGCTTCCTGTGGCTGATTTCCTCTCTGCTATCATTGCCTCACTGCTGATGTTCTTTGAGATGAAATCACTTAAGAGGCTGATGAAGAAGCAGCAGACTGAAATTTCAGAAGAACAGTCTCACAGCTGACAGGAACGAAATTATTATGATAAAAATCCTGTAGAACTTTGTGGTGAAGTGCTTCACTATCAGCAGTCCCAGGAAAATTCCCAGTGCCAGAACAGGTATCAGTGTCAGGTTTGCCAGGAATGATGTCATGGAAATATTGTGCCATACGAAAAAATACATAGGCAGCTTGCATATATTGACCATGAAGAAGAAATAGGAAGATGTTCCTATGAGTTTATCCTTAGGCAGGTTCAGCAACAGGAGGAATGCGAGTATCACAGGTCCGCCTGAGGCACCCAGCATGGATGCCAGTCCTGTGAAGAATGCGAAGGACAGCCCCAGTATGAGGGTGGCTTTAGGGTTCTCTATATGCTTTTTCTTGAGGTCGTTATAAAGGATGAAGCACAGGCTGATTATTATGATGACACCTACTATGCATTTAAATGCCGGCACTGAAAGGTGCTTTCCGATGGCCGTTCCCAGTATGATTCCCAGGATAGCTCCGGGGAATGAGCGTTTCAGGATATTCCAGTCGGCGCTTCTCTTGTAATAGGTTATGGAGAAAATATCAGATATGATCACCATCGGCAGCATATATCCCATGGCCTGCATAGGACCCAGTGCGGATATGACGAATGGTATTATCGGCATGTTTATGGTTCTGATGCCTGCACGTTCAAAGCCCATAAAAAGTCCATATAATGCCAGAAACAGGAACTGTATGCCAGTCAGCCCGAAAAGTGTAGATTCCATATTATTTCCTCTTTAGTGGAATTATAGACCTAAAATATCTGCAATGCAAGATATTTTAACTTATATTTAACATGAATGAGCCAGCTTGCCAAATGATGGAGGTTATGAAATTATATGAATATGAGTACACTTGAATCTTTTTACTTTCCCTATGGAAAAATGATATCTCCCGATGATGTTTCCAATTCTGTTTTTATCATACCTAAAAAATATGATAAGGCTAAGATCCGTCTGACAGTGAAGAAGCTTATGGCATCCCATGGATGCACTTCCATAATGCTTCCTGAAATGAAGACTCTGTTCGAGATCGCCATGGAAAAGACAGGGACAGCCAAGGGAAGTGTCATTATGAAGGATGACTTCCAGTATCTGCTGGATCAGATTCCGGGACTTCCTGATAAGTTCAGAGGAGAGAATGATGGATATAAAAGTGCCATATTCTCGCTGCTCAATGAGATGGCTTTCCATGATGAACAGCTGGATTCATATCCTTTCTATGGCACAGTGTACTCTGCCGGTCTGGATCGGAATATGTGCGGACGGATATTTTCTGCTGTCAGGGAACGGGGATTCATATTCAGGGCTGAGATCTACAGGCTTGCACTGGAAGAAATAAAGAAAGGTCATGACAATCACCGATATTTTCTCATTCCTGGAGAATATTACACACAGCTGGAGCAGTCTGTGCTGGAGAGCCTGGGTGTTTCAGTTCTTGGTCATGACAGCTGTGACAGAGCTTGCCATGGAATATCTCCTGAAAATGTGAGATTTCTCAGAGCCGGTTCTGTCATGGAACAGTATTCAGAGGTCAGAAATCACATTCTGGCGATGATGGAGAAGGACAGTACTTTGCGGCTGGATGACTTCTGCCTGGTGACAGGTGACTCCGGATCTCTGCGCAGATGCACAGCATATTTTTCATCCACCGGTATGCACTGCATTTCATCGGCATCCGTGTCTGCTGACACTTCACTTACAGATGCACTTAATCTGGTCTTTTATGCGCTGAACAATGATACAGAGAAACTTGTTCTTTATTACAACAGACATAACGCTGATAAAGTCCTTTATGACAGTTCCTATGAATTTCCCGTGCTTTTCAGATTCTGCGGCGATCTTGCGGAAGATAAGCTTGGAAATAAATTGCTTAAAAATAATATCAGTTTCCGAAAGTGGATCACAGGATTCAGCAGAATTGAAAACAGGAAAGGTTCTGTGGAAGAAGATCTTAATTATCTTGATGATACTGTAAGACGGCTTGGTTTCTCCGATGTCAGCCTCTATGAATATAGATCTTCATTTGAACAGATCTTCGGAGAGAATAAGATCGAGCTGAGAGATATGGTGGACTATTTCCGTGAGATCCTGTCCGGAAGAAAGAAAAACATGGTTTCCAGTCTGAATGATGGGGTGGTCCTTGTCAGCCAGGGAGAATATATTCCGCCGTGCCGTTATATTTATTTCGCAGATCTGGAGGAAAATACATTTCTTAAGGATAAGATGCCGAATCTCCTGCTGTCTGCTGATGAGCATGATGAGTTCAACCATCTGGTCTACGGTTCTACAAAAGAAGAGCATCTTATAAAATATTTCCAGACTGGAACAGCTGATTCCGACCATATTGTGTTTGTGATACCTGATTATGATGAGGGCACTGTGGTTTCCGAGCATGTGGAGAATATCCTGAAGCTGTTCCCTTCCAAGGAATGCCAGGTTCGGGTTATCGGCAGCCGGATTCCTGAGTTCCGTCATGACTTCACCAGAACTTTCAGTGATATCGGCTGGGACAATGTGATGCCTGATAAGATCAGAAAAAATCGTGTGACTGGTGACATGAATTTCATATCCAGAATAAATTCCGATGGAATGGATCAGAATGCTGCCATGGATCTTGTCCTGCACAAGCTTTCCAGTGTCACCAGGATAGAGGCTTTCATGTGGTGTCCTGCAAAATTTGCCTATGATATTCAGATGCAGGATGTTGCTCTTCAGAATGAGAAATATTTTGATTCGGGCAAGGCATTCCATCTGTTCTGCGAGAGATTTTTCGGGAAAAAGAATATCAGAATATTTGATTTCAAAAAAGCTGAGCTGGAAGCAGAAGTTTCAGCATATCTGATGGGAGAACCTTGCAGCAATGCTCTGAGCACATATTTTGACTGCATTGGAGTCCGTGATATTTTCAGGGAAGTGCAGACCCGTTATTCAGGACTTGAGCTTAAGGATACTGACCTGAAAAAATATCTGATGTTTGTATGCCAGTGTATGAAAAACAAGATGAAGGACTGTGACAGTGAGTCTATCCGGAGCGAAGTTTTCATCGGAAATGCCAGGATGATGGACAGCCCTGATATCGTTGTTGCAGAGGGATATATCGACCTGATGTTCAGGACGAATACAGGAGATATTGTTCTGCTGGATCTCAAGTCCGGCAATATTTCCAAATACAATGAAGATGTGGCTGCTTTCTCAAATGTACAGCTTCTGCTGTACAGTCATATTGTGGAGAATGCGGTTCGTACAGGTGATTATTCCGTGTTTTGCCCGGCTGACAGTCAGCAAATAAAAGAAGGAAAATGCATTCTGGAAAATGATTATTTTAGGAAAAGCCGTACTGATGCCGCAGTGGATGCCTGCTATGTGTCGCCGAAAGCTGATGGTATGTATATATGCCGTTCCGGCATAGCCGAAGGATATGATGATCCGTTTGAGAGTTTTGCCGAGAAGTTCAGAAAGCTTCTGGATGACGCCGGCAGGAACATATTCACTCCTATGTGCAATTCTGGCTGTGATTACTGTGCATTGCGTCCGTTCTGTCCTGACAGTGAGAACCTTCAGAGCCTGGACAGTGTTTATGAGCAGCTGGACTGGCATGGACCTTTCATGCAGGATTATCCTGAACTGCCGCGGCATACCGCAGAAAGTGCCGGAACTGATGACATGGTCAGTATAATTCAGTTCTCTGAAAAAGAGAAAGTCCAGGCCATATCGGATTTTGACCATGACATCATTATTTCTGCCGGAGCCGGAGCGGGAAAGACAGAAGTGCTGACCACCAGGTATCTGAATATCCTGCTGAACACAGATGCAGATCTGAGCAATATCCTATGCATTACTTTCACGGAGAAAGCTGCCGGAGAGATGAAAAAAAGGATCTTCTCCAAAATAAGAGACACGCTGTCACTGGGAGCTTTTTACTCTTTGGATAACGGAAGTGCAGACCCGGGATCCTACAGGCTGACAGATGCCCAGGTGAAGAAGCTTGAGAATGTGCTGAAGAATTTTTACCGCAGCAACAGGATCTCAACATTCCATTCTTTCTGCCTTAATATGCTGACCCGCTTTGAGAAGGAAAATAAAAATTCTGTCAGGGATATTTCCTGTAAAGTGGCAGACGATTACATGATCAGAAATAAAAAAGTTGATATTCTCACTGATCTTGTGAAAAAATATTCAGAGAGATCTGCGATTTTCAGATATTGGACAGAATACCAGACACTTTATACACGGACTGTAAGTGGAGAGACAGGCATTATAAAAGATCTTATGGATTTCATGGACAGTTTCAGACTCAGCGGACTTACACTGGATGAGGCGACTGGTGATATGCTGGACAGTCATTTTGCCGGGAGAAAAGATGCTGTAGTCTCTGCACTGCGTGTGAAATATCAGCAGCTGAGTGATAAACTTCTGGAGGCACTGGAAGCTTACAAAGAGACCGAGACTAATGAGAAAAACCTGAAGAAACTGGATAATGTTATTGCCGAAGTTAAGAACGGTGAGATCGGCATCGGCAGATATCCGTATACCAAAGATGCTGAGCTTAAAGCTCTTGCTGCAAGTCTTCAGAAATGTCCGTGTCCTGACAGTCCGGAGTGTGCATCCGCAGAGGAAGAGAGAGAGCTGCATCGTCTGATCTTCAGCCTGATAATTGAGGCAGACCGCCGTATAGAGAAATACAAGCAGGAGAAGAATTTCATAGAACTGGCTGATTATCATCTGAATCTTATCTCACTTATGAAAAATCATGATATCCTGAAAAAAATAAAAGATGAGCTGAGATTCATCATGGTGGATGAGTTCCAGGATACCAACTGGCTGCAGAAAGAAATTCTGGACATGATACATGATGACAGCAACCGTGTTTTCTTTGTAGGTGATCTAAAGCAGTCTATCTACCGTTTCCTCCAGTGTGACAATCAGATTTTCACATATTATCGGGACTCAGCGAAAATGGAGTATCTGACATTTCAGGATAATTTCCGCTCTGTGGATCAGATAGTGGATTTCAACAACAGATATTTCAGTGACAATGCGGTGGATGAATATAATATCATTCCTCATACCAGCCGTTCAGTTGATGACATAGAGTATGGAATCCCGAAAAGATCAGACTCATCCTATCCGGCAGTTACATTTGTGGAACTGGGATATGACAAAGATACAGTGGAGGATTTGAAAAAGAAAGATTCTAATTCCCTGCTGCGGGAACAGGAGGCCACATTCATTGCCAGGACTATCGCGTCAGATGCCGGCGGGCAATATAGCAGATGGGGCATTCTGGTCAGGGAATATACCAATATCAAGTATATTCTGGAAGGACTGCGAAAAATTGGCATACCATATTCTTTTGTCATAAAGAGGGATTTCTTCAGACAGCCTGATATCCAGCAGGTCATGCAGGTCATACAGGTCATTTACGGATATCTCCCTGCTGATACGCTGATGGAAGTGCCGGAAGTGGCAGAATTTGCCAGCAGCCTGACTGAGGATGACAGATCCCGCGGATTCTGCTATGTGGTCAGCCTTCTTATATCACAGCCATTTTATGCATCCAGCCGTCCTATACTCCAGGAATTTTACTGCCAGTGCTGCGAGTTTGCATCTGAACTGGATGATGTTCCTGAAGAGATAATTCCACATATGCTTAAGCTTGCTGAGGCAAATGACAAGGAAGTGGCGACCTCTGTGGATAATGCAGTGAAAATAATGACAGTTCACAGCTCAAAAGGACTTGAGTTTGATCATCTTTTCGTTTCCAAGATAACGGCACATACTGGCTGCGGAGAAAATATCGGCGGCAGAGGCAGCATCAGCTATGTGAATCTTGTCTCAGGAGAAAACGGGGGCAGGATCGTGGATTATGATGTGAACAGCATAAAGCGGCTGAAAGATGATGACAGACATTTCCTGTATGCCAGCTGGATGGATGATGTGAACAGCCATTTTGAGAATATTGAGAAAGCCAATCTCCTGTACGTGGCATTCACCAGAGCGAAGAAGCGTCTTATCGTGACTGTGCAGAAGGGGGAATACAAGGATGACCCTGGATCACCGGATGTGAACTGGCTTAAAAATATCCACGGAAATATTTTCTGTGCCGGGAATTTTGCCGGCTGCTGTGAGACAAAAACAGTAAGAATAGAAGAGATCGAGCCACTGAAATGGACAGATCAGCAGACTGAAACCATTGTATCTGATAATGTTGAACTTCCTATGCCTGTTCTTCAGGCTCTTTCTGTCTCCGGGTATCTGGATCAGATGGAACCTGATGATGAGAATGATGTGGCTGATGGTGATGATGACAGAAAGATCATCAGTGGAAACGGAAACCAGACAGGTACTGCTGTTCACAGCTATTTTGAAAATAATATCAGGATCCTGAAGAACAATGGTTTTGATATCTCAGGGGAGTGTGCTCCGGAAAGGTTTCCTGTGGCTGGCTCTGTCATGGATAGATTCTGCAGATTTGTTATCGGAGGCTGTGGAAATGATGAGTTCCGGCAGCTGGTCTATGAGGCTGACAGCCTGAAGACAGAGACTGAACTGTTTTTCCGCACTTCTGACGGACAGCTTCTGAACGGCATAGTCGATCTCATTCTGGAGAAAGGAAATAAGGTGATGGTGCTGGACTACAAGACCCACACTGGCGGCAGTCTGGATGAGGACACTATGGCACGGTACAGGGAACAGGTGCGGCTCTATATTCACGGACTGCAGGAGATATATCCGGACCGCCAATTCTCAGGGGCGCTCCTGGTGATGTACAGCAATGGAAAAACAGAACTGAAAAGGGTGTAAATGCTTGACAAAACAGGACTCAGTTTCTAGTATTAATTTCATGACCGCAAATGAATTAAGAAAAAAATTTATAGAGTTTTTTGTTTCAAAGGGGCATACCCAGATTTCCGGGGCCTCTGTTATTCCTGAAAATGATCCTACAGTGCTTTTCACCACTGCAGGTATGCACCCGCTGGTTCCATATATCCTGGGGCAGCCTCATCCGGCTGGAACACGTCTGACAGACTACCAGAAATGTATCAGGACTGGAGATATTGACAGTGTTGGTGACCCGCACCACCTGACATGCTTTGAGATGCTGGGCAACTGGTCTCTGGGCGATTATTTCAAGAAAGAGATGATCCCTTGGAGCTGGGAGTTCCTTACAAAAGTTCTGGAGATTCCTGCTGACAAGCTTTCTGTCACTGTATTCGAAGGCGAGGAAGGTATTCCAAGAGACACCGAAAGTGCCGAGATCTGGCACAGAATGGGCATCCCTTATGAACGCATCTATTTCATGCCTCGTGAGGACAACTGGTGGGGACCTGCCGGAGAGACCGGACCATGCGGACCAGACACAGAGATGTTCATTGACACAGGGCGCCCTGCCTGCGGACCTGACTGCAAGCCTGGCTGCGGATGCGGAAAGTACTTCGAGATCTGGAATGACGTTCTCATGGGATATAAGAAGACCAAAGAGGGCAAGTTCGTTGAGATGGACAGAAAGTGCATCGACACAGGAATGGGAATTGAGAGGACCATTGCCATCCTCCAGGGCAAAAAAAGTGTATATGAGACTGAAGTGATGCAGCCTATCCTGAAGAAGATCGGTGAGCTGGCCGGAGTCACATACGGACAGGATGACAAGACAGACATATCAATGAGGATCATCGCAGATCACATCAGGACCAGCACATTCATTCTGGGTGACCAGAGAGGCTGCGTTCCAAGCAATGTGGGACAGGGATATATCCTCCGCCGTCTTATCCGCCGTGCAGTGAGAAACGGAAGACATCTGGGCATCCAGAGTCCTTTCCTGGCACAGGTGGCAGAGGTCGTGGTTGATCTTTACGGACAGCCATATCCTGAGCTGATTCAGAACAAGGAGAAAGTTTACAAGGAGCTGACAGCCGAGGAGATCAAGTTCAGCGACACACTGGAGAAAGGTGAGAAGCAGTTTGACAAGATGACATTCTTCCTGGACAAGCAAGGTGTGAAGGAGATCTCAGGCGGCAGTGCATTCAAGCTTTATGATACTTACGGATTCCCTATTGAGCTGACTCAGGAGCTGGCAGCAGAGAAAGGCTTCACAGTTGATGTCAAAGGCTTCCAGGAGGCATTTGCAAAGCACCAGGAGCTTTCAAGGACAGCAGAGGCAGGACAGTTCAAGTCTGGACTGGGTGACCACAGCGAGGAGACAACAGCGCTCCATACAGCCACACACCTGCTTCATGCGGCACTCCGCAAAGTTCTGGGAACACATGTAGGACAGAAGGGTTCCAACATCACACCGGAAAGACTCCGCTTCGACTTCAGCCATACAGACAAGATGACAAAGGAACAGCTGAAAGAGGTTGAGGATCTGGTCAATGATGCCATCAGCCGTGACCTTCAGGTTACTGTGGAGACAATGACACCTCAGGAAGCAGTTTCCAAGGGAGCTGTGGCATTCTTCTCCAGCAAGTACGGTGAGCAGGTCACAGTTTATTCCATCGGAGATTTCTCCAAGGAAGTATGTGCCGGACCACATGTTAAGCATACTGGCGATATGGGGCATTTCAGGATTCTGAAAGAGGAGAGCTCCTCTGCCGGAGTCAGAAGGATCAAGGCTGTTCTTGAGAAATAACAGCGATTAAGATATTTCCGATATCAGATCCCGTCAGCAATGGCGGGATTTTTTTTGTCTTTCTGCGGCTTTAAATCAGCCAACATCTTGAACTGGTTCACGGAAAGAAGTGGAGGACTGGTCTTCAGCTTCTGGTGATGAACTTGGGAACCAGCAGAAGGACGGCCAGTGACAGCAATCCCGGGCACAGCCAGAAGATGAAGTAGTTGCTGAAGACTGACAGTGATATATCCAGCAATATTCCGCCGAAAATATTGCCTACCAGACTTCCTGCACCTGAGGTGACAATATAATAGAACTGGTGCAGAGCTGCTCGGTTTTCCGCAGTGCAGAAAGAATCCAGGTAAATGATTGCCACAGCCATATAAAGGGCGAATATAAGCCCGTGAAAGAATATTCCGCAGACTATGGCGGTCACGGGGACAAATGTATTCAGACTGCATATGAGGAAGATCATGTACCGCAGACAGGAAGCGGCTGCTCCGGCTGCCATTATTCTTTTTATACCGAAAGTTCCCAGAAGCCTGCTGAGCAGGAGCATAAAAAGTACCTCAGACATCTGCCCTATGGATATTATGAACAGAATATTGGATTCCATGACTCCGACATCTTTCAGAAATGGCGATATTCCGAGAAAATAATATCTATCCTGGACTGAGAAAAGGAAACACAGCAGAAAGAAGCCCCAGAGCACTTTGTCTTTTGGGATAGATGATCCGGTGCGTGTATATTCAGCGTGGACTTTTTTATCAGTTCCGTAATTGCGGAGGCCTGAGAATACTATGATACCGCAGCAGAATGAGACTGCGGCAGCCACTGGAAAAACAGTTCCCAGATCGCGTTCAAAAGGAATCGGAACCTTTGGATTCATCCAGAAAAATGTGAAAAACACTGCGGCACCTATCCAGCCCAAAGTTCCCCAGACGCGGATCGAACCGAATCTGTTTCCCTGCTTGCTGCCAAGATTTTTGAATGTTATGGAGTTCAGAAGTGCATTGGTAGGTGTGATGAATATATTCATCAGCAGGTAGACAAGGAATAAAGGCATCAGATGTCTGACACCTGATATAAGCACCAGGAATACTCCGGACAGCAACTGGAGAATCCCCAGAAGTTTCTCTGCACTTATTATCCTGTCTGCCAGAATCATGGTCATGGCAGGGGAGATGAATGCGGCGACAGTTGCTGTGGAAAGTATAAGTCCGGTCTCCAGCCCTGAAAATACCAGATAATCACGGCAGTACAGGCTCATAAGTGGCTGGTATGTTCCAAGAACAAAGAATTCCAGAAAAAATAATGAAGAGATTATCCCTTTCTTATTCATTTCAAAGAGCGCTTATTCTTTGAACCTGTCGGGAATGTGCAGGACATCCCGGGCCTTGCTGCCGTTCTGCGGTCCAACTATGCCTCTGGCTTCCATATCCTCAATGAGACGTGCGGCCCGGTTGTATCCTATTTTGAGACGGCGCTGTAGATATGATGCAGATGCCTTGCCTGTGGTTGATACTATCTCAACAGCTTTCTCCATAAGCGGATCGCCACCTTCGCCGGAAGAGATATTCATATTCTCAGGGTCATCCTCATCTTCGATGAAGATCTCGTCATCGATATATTCAGGCTCACCCATTTTCTTGGCTTCATGTACGACTCTCTCCACTTCATCATCAGAGAGGAATGCACCCTGTATACGCACCAGATCAGGGCTTTCAGGACTGGTGAACAGCATGTCTCCCTTACCCAGCAGCATATCAGCTCCGCCTGAATCAATGATGATTCTGGAATCCATCTTGCTGGCAACCATGAATGCTATTCTGGCCGGTATATTGGCCTTGATAAGGCCTGTGATGACATCCACGGAAGGACGCTGTGTGGCCAGCACCAGATGGATTCCCACCGCCCTTGACATGGCGGTCAGGCGGGCTATGATGTTTTCCAGCTCCTTGCCTGAGATGGCCATAAGGTCTGCGAACTCGTCTATGATGACCACAATGTATGGCAGAGGTTCTGTAGCGATCTTGTTTGTCTTTATCTTCTTGTTGAATCCCACAATATTTCTGCTTCCCAGAGCATCCAGCAGAGCATATCTTCTCTCCATCTCACATATACAGTACTGCAATGCCTGGAGAGCTTTCTTAGGATCTGTGATGACAGGGGTCAGCAGATGTGGTATTCCATTGTATATTTTCAGCTCTACGATCTTCGGATCCACCAAGATCATCTTCACCTCGTCCGGTCTCTTCTTGTAGAGCAGTGAGGTTATGAGGGTATTCACGCAGACAGACTTTCCTGAACCGGTGGCTCCGGCAATCAGCAGATGCGGCGTTTTGGACAGGTCGATTATCCTGGCTTCTCCTGTGATATCGCGTCCAAGGGCGAATGGCAGTGCTGCTTTCTCATACATGGTGTTTTTGCATGAGATAAGATCTTTGAATCCTACAATGGATCTCTCATGGTTCGGAATCTCCACACCGACGGCATGCTTGCCAGGTATAGGCGCCACGATACGCACTCTGGAGGCAGCCAGCCTGAGGGCTATGTTTCCCGCCAGACCAGATATTTTTGTGACATTGACACCTGCTACAGGCAGGATCTCAAACATGGTTATGGCAGGACCCTTTCTGATGCCTTTTATTTCTGCATCTATCTTGAATTCTTTCAATGTCTGGATAAGGATCTGACCGCTTTCACGGGCTTCATCATCCACCACGAAGGATTTGTCATCCTTGTAGTTGTCCAGCACATTTTCCACCGGAATCTCGTATTTGAACCGTTTTGGACTGCTATGCGTACGTACAGGAGGAAGTATCTTAGGCAGCATGTCAGCATTTTCAGGCGGTATCTCATCCTCCTCAAATTCTTCCTCAGACTGTTCTTCTGTGATGTCTTCAGCCAGTTCTTCCTCTGGCTCTGGTGCAGCTTCCAATTCTGGCTCAGGTTCCGGCAGTTCGAAGTCAGGTACTGGCTCTTCTTCAGCCTGATTTTCCACATCGATGCTGTCATCAGTGTCTTCCGGTTCCGGTGCTGTGATTTCCTGAACATGTCCCATTGTGCTTTTTCTGGTCCTGTTCACTACCGGCTGATTCTCAGCATCTACCTGGGAGAAATCTGCCTGTCTGTGCTTCTGGACTTTATCCAGGACCATCCTGAAGAATGAAGGGGAAGCAGTGATTTTTTCCTCTTTTGATTCTTTTTCTTTCTTGGCTGCCTTTTCCTGAAGTCTGGTCTCTTTCTGTTTCTGCAGCTCTTTTTTCTTATTCTTTATTTTTTTCTTTATTTTATTTTTACCAAAAATGAACAGTCCCAGAAGGATTATGAGATAGATCAGGAATATTGACAGAAGCAGAAGAAGTATTCCCAGCAGTTTCCACCAGAAACCGTCATAAAGAACCAGGAGCCTGAATGCCCATGTGGTGGTGAGAAATGGAATTATGGTGCACAGCATTATGTACACAGTCTCTTTTTTTATGCTGTTGAAACACAGATATATTCCTGCGAAGATCAGATAGGCCGGAATATAAAATGCGGCGAACAGGAAATGTGATATAAATATGGCCCCGAGAGCTGTCAGCAGGATGACAGAGGCGCCACCTGCGGCCAGTGCTATTGATATGAGCAGCAGTATACCTGAGAAAATGAGAAAAAGGGCTGTACCAAGAATATATTTATGTTTGATCACGGAGCCTCCAATATAAAATATTATCGGCAGATTATCTGGTTCGGATTAAAATTTTAGTTCCTGCTGAAATCTGATCACGGCTGGAAATGCCGTTGTCACGCATGATGTCAGTATAGCGGTATGGATCGCTGTAGAATTTTCTGGCCAGAGACCACAGTGTGTCTCCTTTCCTGATCGTGTACTGAGTGAAATCAGGCTTTTCCACAGAAACTGGCTCAGCTTCCTGGATGACCGCAGGCTGTGTCTCCTCCTGAACGGCGGCAGGCTGTGATGTTTCTGGAACAGGTTCAGGCACCGCTGCCGGAAGTGTATCTGCCGGTGTTTCAGGAACAGCTGGCTCAGGCTGCACTGACTCTGGCTCCTGTGCCGGAACTGACGGATACAGAGGCTGCATAGGACAGTTCTGAGGATGCCCTGGTGCATGATCGTGATAATGATAATAATGGTGGGCATGCTGTGCAGGCATGTCCTGGGTATCCGGAATGTTGATTACGACCGGGCGGCTCATTATTGTGAAGAACATAAAGCATGTGAGTATCAGGATCATCATTATGATGGCTGCCAGTATAGCCTTGATTCCATGAAGATTGTTGTCCTGGCTTTTTTTATCAGGTTTTGCAGGCATAGGATCCATGGCCCGGTCATAATGACCTGGTGCAGGAATGTCTGTTCTCATGGCACTGACTGTACCTGATATATTATCCTGAGCCTGGGCTTTCAGTGTCCTGCCATCAGTCTCCACATTCAGGCATATCTCGGAATTTCCGCTGCTGTCTGACTGTATTCTGTCCAGCTGCAGGGAGCCCAGATGATACTGCTCTGACAGATCGTTCTCATTGTATTGGAAAAAATCGATCTTGACCTTGTCCTGATTCTTATGAGCAGAGGTGAGTATTATCTCCTTCTTTTCTAATCTTTCCTGAAAGATCGGGTAGAACTGTCCGTCAGCAGTTTTGATTCCTATCATTATTATTACCTGTAAATAAAAATACATTGCAATAGATAGGTTGTCAATATTATCTGATTTTTGATATTATTCAGGCATGATAAAAATTAATGAAAATTATAAGAAATTGCAGACCTCATATCTTTTCTCAGATATTGCGAAAAGAGTTGCTGCATTTCAGAAAGAAAATCCGGATAAAGAGATCATCAGAATGGGTATCGGCGATGTGACTTTGCCGCTGGCTGATGTATGTATCAGGGAGTTCCACAAAGGTGTGGATGATCTGGCTTCCAAGGCCACATTCAAGGGATATGGTCCGGAGCAGGGATATGAGTTCCTTCGTCAGGCCATAGCTGAGAATGATTTCCAGTCCCGTGGCGCTTCCATCAATGCAGATGAGATATTTGTCAGCGACGGTGCCAAGTGCGATACCGGAAACTTCCAGGAGCTTTTCTCCCAGGATGCTGTCATAGCAATTCCTGATCCTGTTTATCCAGTGTATGCTGATACTAACGTCATGGCCGGCAGAAGCGGTGATTTCATCAACGGACGCTACAGCAGATATATCTATCTGGACTCCACAGAGGCCAACAATTATGTTCCAGACCTTCCTGCTCAGAGACCTGATGTGATCTATCTCTGTTTCCCAAATAACCCTACAGGTGCCACTGCCACAAAAGAGCAGCTGAAGAAATGGGTCGATTATGCAAAGAAAAACAAGGCTCTGATCCTGTTTGATGCAGCCTACGAGTGCTTCATCCGCAATCCTGAGCTGCCTAAGTCTATTTTCGAGATTCCTGGGGCAGACGAAGTGGCTGTTGAGTTCAGAAGCTTTTCAAAGACTGCCGGATTCACAGGTGTCAGATGCGGTTTCATTGCCATTCCTAAGAAGTGTATGGTATGGGATGTCGAAGGAAAGGAGTATTCACTCCATGCACTGTGGAACAGAAGGCACAGCACCAAGTTCAACGGAGCTTCCTATCCGGTGCAGAGAGCTGCTGCGGCAGTTTACACACCAGAGGGAAAGGAGCAGGTGAAGGCCAACATCGACTATTATCTGAAGAACGCAGCTATGATCAAGCAGGCTGTGATATCTGCCGGATACAGATGCACAGGCGGAGACAATTCACCTTATGTATGGGTGAATACACAGACAGATTCATGGAAATTCTTCGACAGACTGCTGCATGAATGCGGTATCGTGTGCACACCTGGCTCAGGCTTCGGCTCCTGTGGAAACGGATATGTGCGTTTCAGCGCATTCGGCTCCAGGGAGAACACTGAGAAGGCTATGGATAAACTGGTAAAATTCCTGAAATAATATTTACTGTTTGCCAGTTTCAGAGTAAAATGAACAAAATCAATTTTGGAGGAACCGACATGGGATTTTTTGATGACCATTTGAAAGATACAGATCCTGAAGTCTGGGCTGCAATTGAGCAGGAGAAAGCCAGACAGAACCACAATATCGAGCTTATCGCTTCTGAGAACAATGTTTCCAACGCAGTTCTTGAGGCAGATGGCTGTGTCATGACCAACAAATATGCTGAGGGATATCCTGGAAAGCGTTACTACGGCGGATGCTACTGCGTGGATATTGCAGAAGAGCTTGCCAGAGAGAGAGCAAAGAAACTCTTCGGATGCGAGTATGTCAACGTACAGCCTCATTCAGGTGCACAGGCCAACATGGCAGTGCAGTTCGCTATCCTGAAACCGGGTGACACAATGATGGGAATGAACCTGGCGCATGGCGGACATCTTTCCCACGGCTCCCCAGTCAATTTCTCGGGAACATACTTCAACATCGTTCCTTACGGAGTTGACGAGACAGGTTTCATTGATTATGTGAAGGTAAGGGAGATCGCACTGGAGTGCAAGCCAAAGCTGATCATCGCAGGTGCTTCCGCTTATCCTAGAGTGATCGATTTCAAGAAATTCAGAGAGATCGCAGACGAGGTTGGAGCGATCCTGATGGTGGATATGGCTCACATTGCAGGTTTGGTGGCAGCAGGACTCCATCCTAGCCCGATTCCTTATGCACATGTTGTGACAACTACAACACATAAGACACTCCGCGGACCAAGAGGCGGAATGATTCTTTCCAGCCAGGCAGTGGCAGACCAGTTCAAGTTCAACAAATGCGTATTCCCTGGGATCCAGGGCGGTCCGCTGATGCATATCATCGCAGGAAAGGCAGTTGCTCTGGGTGAATGTCTGAAACCTGAGTTCAAGGCTTATGCGGCACAGATCGTGGCAAATGCACAGGCACTGGCAAAAGAACTGCTGAACCAGGGATTCGCACTGGTTTCCGGTGGTACAGACAACCATCTGATGCTGGTCGATGTTTCAGTTCTGGGACTCACCGGAAAGGCTGTGGAGCAGGCTCTGGACAAAGCCGGAATTTCTGCAAACAAGAATGCAATTCCATTTGACAAGCAGAAACCTACAATTACCAGCGGAATCAGAATCGGTACTCCTTCTGTGACAACAAGAGGAATGAAAGAGGCTGAGATGGTTCAGATCGCACGCTTCATCAAGAAGGCTTGTGACAATATTGACAATGACGAGGCACTGGCTGCACTGAAAGAGGAAGTATACGCTTTCACAGCAAAGTTCCCTATGTACCGCTAAGTAGCTGTGCACTGAATATAAAGGCACCCGCAGGGGTGCCTTTTTTTATTTCTGCTGACGAATGCATTATTGCTCCAGCGACCTATGTTGCTGTGGATTTGACGGTGCAGAGTATGAAGATCCTAGAAGAAATATTTTATGAAGTTTGATATGTCCCGGTCGTATATGTCAGCCAGGGATCTTATCTGATCCTGACAGCCTGGGGTGTCTGATGTCTTGTCATACAATGCTGCCACGTGGAATCCTGCTCCCTTGGCAGTCCTGATGGCATACAGCGCGTCCTCGAATACCCAGGTGGAATCCACAGATCTGCCCAGCTTCTCCTGTGCCTGAAAGAATATTCCGCTGCTGTTCTTGTCACTTACTGCATCACGGCCTGTGAGTATGAAGTCGAAGTAGTTCTCCAGCCCGGTTCTCTTCAGACCTGCCTCTATCAGTGGCATGTCTGTGGCAGTGACCATACAGCATGGAATATCATGCTGCTTCACACAGTCCAGAAATTCTTTTGCACCTGGTTTCAGCTCCACCTGGTTCTGGTAAAAATCCAGCATCAGGTTGTTCAGTGAATCTTCTATCTCTTTGGCAGAGATGGACACACCCAGTTCTTCCCTCAGGATTTTTGCCATGCGCACTACGCTGAGTGCGCATAGTCTGGTCATAAGTCCTCCGCTGGTGTCTACTCCTATTTTTTCCAGAAAGCGTACACCCACCTGATTCCACATTTCCATGGAGTCCAGCAGTGTGCCATCCATATCTAGGATTGCGGCGGAGAGTTTGAATTTTTTCATTGTCAGGCCTTGAATTTCTTTGTCCAGCCTGGATCCTTGAAAAACGCCGATCCTGTGGCCAGAACATCAACGCCTGCATCCACCAGCATCTGTGCATTGCCTGCACCTACACCGCCGTCTACAGACACCAGATAATCATATCCTTTCTCTTCCTTCAGTCTGGCAAGCTGTGTGATCTTTTTCACGCATCCTGGGATCAGTTTCTGTCCGCCGAATCCAGGGTTCACAGTCATGACCAGCACCAGATCCAGGTCGCCCAGAACTTCCTCTATGGCACTGACAGGAGTTGATGGCACTATGCTGATTCCTGCTTTCTTGCCCAGCTCTTTGATCCTGTATATGAGCCTGTGGATATGGGTGCAGGCCTCTGCATGGAATGTGATGTAGTCTGCCCCTGTCTTTCCGAATTCTTCTACGAAAAATTCTGGGTTCTCGACCATCATGTGCACATCGAAGATCAGGTCTGAGTGTGGGCGCATATCGTCTACGAATTTAGGTCCGAAAGTCATGTTCGGGACAAAGTGACCGTCCATGATGTCCAGATGGACCCAGTCTCCGCCATTATTCTTAACAAAATCCAGTGATTCCCTTATTTTGCTGAAATCTGATGCCAGCATTGAAGGGGCAATTATTATATTTTTCATGGTTTGATTTTAGCCCGAAAGTGGTATTTTTTCAATAGCCGTATACATTGACCCATGGTGGCATATATGATTGAATACAGAATATGAATGCATGGAAAAGGTGGGACAGGTTTCTGAATGTGTTCAGCTGGGTAGTGCTGGGCGCTGAGATCGTTTATGTTGGGCTGCGTCTGGTGCTGCCTGATGGTATGTTTGCAGATATCGACAGTGTCATGGCATGGATCCTTCCTGTGCTTCTGGCTGGTGCTGTGGGATATATCACCAACTGGCTGGCACTCTGGTATCTGTTCAAGCCTTATGAACCTCATTGGGGCGGCCGCATCCAGGGTATCATACCGCGGCAGAAGAACAAGATGGCAGTATCTCTGGGAGATATGGTCGGGAAAAGGCTCCTGAATCCTGATGCTCTGGTTGAGGAGATGAAGGGTGAGGTGCTTGCCTTTGTGAATGATCCTAGCCGTATGACGATGCTGAGGGAGGGACTGCAGAAATATCTGCTGGAGCATGAGGGTGAGATCGTGGAGTTTGTGACACCGTATGTTGAGCGTCAGGTCTTTGATGTGATCGACAGTGCCGCTACTGATGATACCTGGGGAATGATCTGGGATGAGGGGATCCTTCCCAGAATCCGCAATGAGAAGTCCCGTTCCTTTGTGGTGGACCGGCTGGTGGATGCATTGCGGGAGAATGCCGGGGGCATCATCGAAGAGGTGCGCCATGAGCTGCGTATATTTCTCCACGACAAAATTGAGGAGCATCCTGTGCTGCGTCTTTTCTCAAAACCGCTTACAGATTATGTCATGACCAATTTTGCGGACTACAACAGCATGAAGTCCAAGCTTGACGGCTGGCTGCTGCGTGAGGAGACCCAGGAGATGCTCCGCGGCAAGCTTCTGGAGTATGCTGACCAGCTGACTGTATGGATGAAGGGTGCCGAGGGACGTCAGATCATGGGGGGCGTAGTGCGTGAGCTGAAAATACGTGGCAAACGGTTCCTTGGCAGATATATCAGGGAAAGGATGCCTGATGTGATCGACAGGGCATTTGCTTCTGAATTCCTCCGTGACAGGATCGAGCATGTTGCATTGCCAAGGGTTGGAAACAGACTGGTGCAGCTGATAGGGGACAACAAGCAGGCTATTCTGGACAAGCTCAGGCTGGAGCAGCGTGTGACTGATGCTGTGAATGGAATGGATGTTCCTACGTTTCATCAGACCCTGAACGACTTTATGGCTGAGAATTTCTGTGCAGTGCAGGTGCTGGGCTTTGTGATAGGCTCAGCAGTCGGAGCCATTCAGCTTCTGGCTAAGATCAGGTAATTGATATTATTTGTTCTGATAAAAAAATCCCCTGCCAGATGCAGGGGATTTTTATTTCTGACCGGTCTTTTAGGACTTTCGGATCATTTGAGCTCTTCGATAGCCTTCAGGTTGGCAGGGAGGAACTTGCCTTCCAGGAACTCAACCATACCCTGGTCACATGCTCTTGCAATGACAGGATTCATAGGGAGACGGTCTGTCACTTCAATTCCGAATTTCTTGGCAACTTCAGGCAGATGGCTGTCGCCGAATACCTTGATCTCCTTTCCGCAGTCAGGGCACTTAACATAGCTCATATTTTCCACCAGACCAAGAATAGGGATATCCATCATTTTGGCCATATTCACAGCTTTCTCCACGATCATGGAAACCAATTCCTGCGGTGATGTCACGATAATGATTCCGTCCACAGGAATGCTCTGGAATACTGTGAGAGCTACATCTCCTGTTCCTGGAGGCATATCGATGAACATATAGTCAATGTCGCCCCAGATAACATCTGTCCAGAACTGCTTTACTGCTCCTGCAATGACCGGACCTCTCCAGATCACAGGATCTGACTCATTATCCAGCAGCAGGTTCAGAGACATAAGCTTGACACCTGTCTTGCTTGTTACAGGAAGGAATCCTGATCCATCCTGCTTAGGGTGATCTTCTGTACCGAAAGCCTTAGGAATGGAAGGTCCTGTGATATCTGCATCCAGAACAGCGGTCTTATATCCTTTGTTGTTCATCATAACAGCCAGGACTGAAGTGATGAGTGATTTTCCTACACCACCTTTTCCGCTGACTACTGCAATTACTTTCTTGATGTGTGAAAGCTCATGAGGCTTTTCCAGCAGGCTCTGCTGCTCTTTTCTTTCGCCGCATTCACTGCCGCAGCTTGCGCAATCATGATTACATTCAGCCATTTTTTTAACTCCGTTTTTATTATTGTCGTATAAAGATTACTTCTTTACCTGGAAATTTACAAGTTCCCTGTTGTCCACTGAAAGTACCAGTGTACTTCCATCCTCCACAAAATAAGGTATGGATATGATTCCGCCCTTATGTTTTATTGTGAAAATCTCGGTCCTTTCTCCGAATGGTGAGATGATCTCATATTTCAGCGACATTTTTACAGGATAGTCCGGAATCGTCCTTTCCAGAATTCCGAACACCTTTGTCCCATCCGGCTCAGGATCGGTCATTGTCAGCTGCAGCATGGTTCCCTTAGGTACCTGTGTCTTGGCCTCCGGTGTCTGGGCAATGACAGTTCCTTTCTTCTCATTGGCTTTCGCTTCTTTTGCCACAAAAGTGAAAGGAATGTTCATTGAAGCTGCCTTGGTTATGGCTGTCTGGAAATCCATGCCTATAAATCCAGGTATCTCCTCCATGGATTCACCCGGTCCACGGCTGACTACCAGTTCCAGTTCTGTGAAGCTGGTAAGAGGCTCGCCTGGCTCAGGTTTCTGCTGGAGTATGGTTCCCTCAGGCGATGAGTCATGGATCTGAACCAGCGGCTCCTTTATGTTCAGGACTGTTCCATAGGTGGCGAATATTGACATGAGGTGGCTTCTCAGATCTTTTATATTCCAGCCCCGGTAATCGTCGATCTTGTCGATGATGGTTCCACGGCTGACATCCAGTGTAACGTAACTGCCTGCCCTGAGTATGGAACCCGGCTGGGGTTTCTGCTCCAGGATTTTTCCTCTGTCTCCCGGATCTGATGAGTATTTCAGCTGTATCTTGGTGTTGAGTCCTTTCTCCTGGATGGAAATAAGGGCATCTTCCAGCTGGAATCCTGCCACATCCGGCACTGTTGTTATCTCGTTGCCGCGCATCATCAGGAGGAATCCTGCAATGCCTGATACACCTATGAGTATTATCACTCCCAGCAGTGTGAGTGCCAGGATCCTGAATTGTTTCTTGTCGCTCATGTTATGTCTCCAAGTACTGTGCCTGTGAAATTTTTGGCTCCGTTCAGGAAAGATTTCCAGTCCATCTCATTCTTTGCCTGTGGTTTCACTCTTTCCACTGCCAGAAGTCCCTTTCCTGTCTGTATTATTATTCCCCGTCCCTTATCTGTTCCCAGGACAGTTCCAGGCTGTACGCTCTCATCTCTGAAAGCTGTTCCTGCATAGACTGACGCCTTTGTTATGGTCAGAGTCCTGTCTCCTGCCTGAGTGTAAGTTCCTGGCCATGGGAAAAATCCCCTGATATTCTGCTCTATGGCTGCCACATCCAGTTTCCAGTCTATCTTTCCTTCTTCCTTGGAGATGATCCTGCAGTAAGTGGCCATGGAATCATCCTGCGGATTGCCTGAAAGTGTGCCTGTCTGCAGTTTTGTGATGAATTCAGGGATCATTGCTGCTGTTTTTGCTGCCACATCCTCAGACAGGGACTGTGCTGTTTCTGTGCCGTCCAGTGGAAATCTCATCTGCATTACGATATCACCGCTGTCCATCTTCAGTGCCATTTTCTGTATGGATATGCCTGTTTCCCGGTCTCCTGCAAGTATGGCTGCGTTGATGGGAGATGCTCCTCTGTGCCGTGGCAGAAGGGAAGGATGTATGTTGAATGCTCCACCAGTAAAAATTGAGAGGAAATTTTCTCTGAATATCTTGCCGTAAGCAAATGTTATCAGCGTGTCAAATCCCTTTGTTCTGATCTCCTGGATAAGCTCGCCGCTGATGGACTCCGGCTGGAATATCTCCAGACCGTGTTCCAGCGCAAACTGCTTGACCGGTGATGGCTCCGGGATCCTTTTGCGTCCTGAGGGACGGTCAGGATTTGTCAGCACTGCTGCTGTGAGCCCTGTCTCTGTCAGTGCTGCAAGAGCTGGCACTGCTATGGCTGGAGTTCCTGCAAAGAGTATCTTCATCTGTTTTGGCATTTCCTTTCGTACTGGCTGATGACTTTGTTCCGTTCATTGGCGGAGAGCCTGTCAGTGAAAAGATGTCCGTTCAGATGATCATATTCATGAAGAATGATCCTGGCCAGCCATCCCTCGGCATGGAATCTGAATATCTTGCCCTTTGTATCCTGGGCCTGGAGACTGACAGCCACCGGACGGGACACTTTTGCCCACACGCCCGGGAGACTGAGACAGCCTTCCTCTCCTGATACCATTTCCTGTGCAGTCTCGATTATTTCCGGATTGATGAATATTCTTGGAATGTCATCTGCTGCCTCTGTCACAAAAAAGCGCTCTGATATTCCGACCTGCGGCGCTGCCAGACCCACTCCGGCTTTCTCACGCATAAGGCGGAACATCTCATTGACTGTATCTTCAAGCTCCTGATCGAATTCTGTCACAGGTTTTGCCTTCTGTCTTAAAATCTCATTTCCTAATGTAACAACTTCTAAACTCATAATGCACCTGATGATATGATATACTTTCTTCAATAAATGGACAAGGTGAAGTCACTATTGCATTATAAAGAAAAATCAGATAAAATTACTTGAATATGCAAATTTTTTGGAGGTATTAGATGCTGGCTGATTATCAGGCTGAACTTACACAGCTTAAAGAAGAAATTCTGGAAACCTGGGGGCATCTTTGACTCCGAAAGGATCGAGAAAGAAATAGCAGAGCTGGAGGAGAAGACCTCGGCTGAAGGCTTCTGGAACAACCGTGATGAAGCCGAAAAGATCATGGGCGAGATCAAACGGAAGAAGGATCTTATCTATCCTTGGATCGATCTGAAAGGACTTCTGGATGACACAGTGGATCTTTATGATCTGGCTATGGCTGAGAATGACGAGTCCTTTGAGTCTGATATTGCAAGCACACTGGAGAAAATAAAGAGTGAGTTCGGAAGACTCCGCACACTGGCACTTTTCAGTGAGGAGACCGACGGCTGCAATGCATTCGTCACGATCCATGCCGGAGCCGGCGGAACAGAGGCCTGTGACTGGGCAAGTATGCTGTACCGTATGTACACACGCTGGGCTGAGCGTCATGACTTCAAGACCGAGATCGCCGACCTTCAGGAGGCTGAAGGTGGAATCAAGTCTGTGACTATGCAGATCGAGGGTGATTATGCCCACGGATACCTTAAGTGCGAGTCCGGAATCCACCGTCTGGTGCGCATATCTCCGTTTGATGCCAACGCAAGGCGCCATACCTCATTTGTCTCAGTATATGTCTCTCCTGTGATTGACGACAGCATAGAGATCGACATCAAGCCTGAGGATATCAGAATTGATACATACAGAGCTTCAGGAGCCGGCGGACAGCATGTCAACAAGACAGACTCAGCTGTCAGGATCACCCATTTTGAGACAGGTATCGTGGTTCAGTGCCAGAACGAGAGAAGCCAGATAAAGAACAGGGCTATGGCTATGAAAGTCCTCAGATCACGTCTGTATGAATATTACAAGGCCAAACAGGAGGAGGAGAAGGAGAAGAATGCCGCAGAGAAGAAAGAGATGGCCTGGGGCAGTCAGATCCGCTCTTATGTGTTCCAGCCTTATACAATGGTGAAGGATCACAGGACCAAGGCTGAGATGGGAAATATCCAGAGTGTCATGGATGGAAATATCGACATGTTCATCGAAGAATATCTCAAGATGATGTGGCAGAAAGGGCAGGCTAATTCCTGACATTAAGAATATGGTGGGGTAAGATGGCTAAAAGATTTTTCCTGACAGTTTTTCTTCTCATACCATTGTTATGTTTTTCTCTGGAGACTGTTCCTGACAATAATGATGAGGAATGGAATGTCCTGGTGGCAGACCTGATATGTCTGGACAAGGATGATGGCGGAGAGTTTTACATAGGCAAGACACTTTCATCTGCTGTTCTGAAACATCTTTCCGTACTGAAGACCCATAAGATGACAGAGGATGAGACTGTGGCAATGAAGGAATTCCTCCGGGATAAATACATTGCCGAGCAGCGGAAGACTCTGGCCGGATATTATGAGAATTATGACAGACTTCTGTTTGAGCATGGTGATCTTGCAGCCCGTAAGAATCTGGAGGCCTCCATTGATAAAGAAGAGCGGAATATTCGGAAACTGGAGAAATACAGGGCCGATAAGATCCATATAAAGGATGAGCGCAATATCATTTTCCTGAATTATGAAGAGGGGACAGATACCGTGGTGAAGGGAATGGCCGACCTGGAGAGCAAAGCATCATCATCTGGTGCTGAGTATATCCTTTGGGGTACTGTCAGGGTGGTGGAAGATGTTGTTATCGCAGACCTTCAGATCTACAGCAGACTTTTCAGGAAAAATATTGCATCCATGCGGATCGCCGATGATCTGGACAATGTTTATGACCATCTGGGGGATAAGCTCCATGGTTTCTATGACACTTTTCTTGGAACCGGATGGTCAATGGTTAATGTAGGGCTCAATGATCAGAATGGCGATATATTTGTTGACGGAAAATATGCCGGTACCGGTGATACATCAGAGCTCATCCTTTCACCAGGTGAGCATGAGATCATGGTGACAGGCGTTAATCTGGATGTGGAGAAAAAGACACTGAACCTTTCTGAGAGGCAGGTAATGGGAGTGGATTTCAAGGTCAGCGAGGCGAAGAAGAAGCCTTTTGCCGTATCCTCTTTCCCGGAAGGTGCTGATGTTTATTATAATTCGATCTGGCAGGGAAGGACTCCGCTGATCATAAACGGAGATTCCGGTGAGATCGTGGTATCTATGAACGGATATCAGGATTTCCGTACTTTTCTGGAAGCTGTGGAGGGAAACAGCATTGATGTCTTTCCGCAGAAGGATCTTTTTGATCGGGATCAGCTGCTGCTGAAAAAGCGGAATGCATTTTACAGGAATCTCACATACTTTGTGCTGTCCATACCGATACCTTTCTTCACTTATGCCATGTATCTTTCCTATGATGATAAGTATGATAAGGCCAGAAACCATGGAATCAATGAGCATGAGATAAGAAAAGACAAGAGGATGAGGAATTATTGCAGATATGGATATTATGGTTCGCTGTTCCTTTCTGTGACTCTTTTTGCCAATTCCATGTTCTATCTCCATGATTATATCAAAGCGGGAGAGGGAACAAATTTAAGACAGGAGCGTAAAAAATGAAAATAGGCAATCTATTTAAGAAAATATTCAAGACACGTAAGCTGGACGATGCTGCTTTTGATGAGATGGAGGATGCTCTCATTGAGGGCGATGTAGGTGCCTCTGCTGCAGTTGCCATTGTGGATCAGCTCAGAGAGAAAGCCAAAAAAGAGAAGATTGACGATTTTGACCAGCTGAAGAAGGCTCTGGAGGAGATCCTTTCAGACCGGGTCAAAGAATATGATTTCAGGCTGAATGACGGCGTGAATCTTTTCCTGTTCCTTGGTGTCAATGGAGTCGGCAAGACTACTTCCATAGCGAAGATGGGCAAGTGGCTCTGTGATACTACAGACAAGAAAGTGGTCTTTGCTGCCGGGGACACATTCCGTGCGGCCGCTATCGAGCAGATAGAGATCCATGGCGAAAAACTGGGGATCCGCGTTATCAACCAGCAGAACGGCTCTGATCCTGGCGCTGTCATTTTTGATGCCATAGAAAGTGTCAAAGCCCGGGGTGAGGATATCATACTGGCAGACACCGCAGGCAGAATGCACAATAAGGCCAATCTGGTGAAGGAGCTTCAGAAGATTGACAAGATAATCAGAAACAAGATCCCGGCAGAGAATTACAAGAAATTCATTCTCATTGATGCAACCACAGGACAGAACGGACTGCGCCAGGCTGAGATTTTCAATGAGGATCTTGGAATTGACCGCATTGTTCTTTCAAAATACGACTCTGCAGCCAAGGGCGGCATCCTTCTGAGCGTCTGCGGCAAACTGGGAATTCCTGTGGCTTTTGTGGGCACTGGTGAGAAATATGGGGATTTTGCAAGATTTGATAAGAAGAAATATCTTGAAGCGCTTCTTGCTGTGGACTGAGCTGCTGCTGTTCTTTCTCTGTGCATTCCCTGTTTTCTGCGAGGATGAATATTTTGCATCAAACAGCAGCGGGATGCTTCTGGAGAAGATAAACAAGTTCAGAATCTCAGGGCAGAAATGGTATGCCAAGGTCCAGCGCGACGGAGATAGTATAAAAAAGACTCTTTATAACAGCGAGGGAACTGCTCTGAAAAAATGGGAGATCCGCAGAGTCGATGATTCTGTCAGGACCGAGACTGTGACAGAGGGTCATATCAGAACTGTCAGCACATATGAGAAGCAGAAAATGGTGGAGGAGTGCCGGTACGACAATAATGTGCTTACTGGCATGACCATGTGCTCCTATGACGGTGATTTTCTTTCTGAGATCAAAGAACTGGATGGCAGCAAGGCTGTGATCCAGGATATAACTTTCCAGCGTGATATGAACAGCCGCATTGACAGGGTGGATTTCAAGTCTGCTGACGGTGGATTCATGTCCAGGTATTTTTTCTCGAAAGGCGTTCTTATTCTGGAGTGGCATGGAAAGGATCAGCAGAACGGAACTTCTGTCCAGTATCATTCTGATGGTAAGATCTCCAAAGTCGCCAATTGGACGGATGGTGCCAAGACTGAGACAGAAGAGTATTTCTATGACGGCGGGCTTCTTGCCCGGTCACTTGTCACTTATATTGACACTGGCAGAAAAATTTCCAGAGCGTATGATGAGAATGGAAATATATCCCTTGAAGAAGAGCTGAATGGAGATGAAGCCACTCATAAATCATTTTTCACATATAATGTGAATTCCCAGCTGGTGCAGAAAGTGGACAGCGGACAGATCACCGAGAAAGTCATATCAGTCTATGACGGTGACAGGCTGGCTAAGGAAGAGTTCTATAAAAAAGGTGTGATGTACAAGGTCCGCACTTATGTGGCTGAACATAAATATTATGATGATATATATGCTGACGGCAGTGCGGTTTTCAGACAGTATTATTTCAATAACAGGAAAATAAGTAAGGAAGAATGGGAAAGGGCAGGTTTGGATGGATAACTTTTCTGGCCAGACGTTATCTTTATGGCCGTGAAAGGGAAAACAGAAACATAACACAGATACTTTCAGCACTGGGACTGGCTGCCGGAGTGCTGACACTCATAACTGTCATTTCCATTATGAACGGACTGCAGATGGGATATATCTCTGATATTCTGGAGATAGGTTCCTATCATATCAGGATCGATGACAGATCATGTGACACTGTTCTGGAAGAGCAGGTGCGCAATACCAGGGGAGTGGACAGCGTGGTGCGGTTCACTGATATCCAGGTGCTGGCTGAGGGTGATCTTTCCAGGATGAGCCCCATCAATATCAGATGCATTGATGAGAAATATGCTGCACTTGACCATCATTTCATGGAGCATCTGGAGATGGCTGCCGGCAGCTTCGATCTTGCTGACCGGAATTCGGTGCTTCTTGGTACTGAGCTGGCCCATTATCTCAGGCTGAATGTGGGTGATGTGTTTAAAGTCATGGCTCTTTCCGGGGACAGTTTCAATGCGCTGAAGCCTCAGACTCTGGAATTTACTGTCACAGGACTTTTCAAAAGCGGCTACTATGAATATGACCGGGAGATGGCCATGATGTCAGTGAGCAATGCGCCTAGGCTCCAGCCTGGAGAACAGAATATGAAGCTGGGAGTGAAACTTTCCAGTCCTTACGCTGATCGGGCTGTGATGGCACGGCTGATGCCTGTTGCCGGGGACAGCATGGTCTCCTGGCGCGAATACAACAAAGCTCTTTTCGGTGCGCTGAGAATGGAAAAATTTGCCATGATGTTCCTTATTTCTCTGATTTTCGTAGTCATAGGAGTCAATATTTTCAACTTCATGAAACGTTCTGTGTCAGAGAAAATTGAGGATATTGCGGTGCTTTATTCCCTGGGTGTCACAGAAAAGGATGTGCGCTGGATCTTTGTGGCTGAGGGTGCCATAGTCGGATTGGCGGGAGGTCTTTCCGGTACGGTTGCAGGTCTTCTGGTCTCTGTGAATATAAACAGCATTTTCTCACTGGCTGGAATTCTGGTCTCATTTCCGCTGAAACTGGCTTCTGCTGTCCTTGGCAGATGGATGGATTTCGGGGATGTGGAGTTTGCCCTTTTTTCTCCATCTTATTTTTATATTCAGGAAATACCTGTTTCCATCATGTTTGATGAGGTGCTGTGGGCTTTCCTTTTTGCTGTGCTGGCTGCTGTCATTTCAGCGGCACTGGCTGTGAAAAAGCTGGATATAAAGAATCCGGCAGCTGTGTTGAGGTGTGAATGATGAATATTCTTGAGCTTAGGAATCTGTGCAAAAGTTATAAAAACGGCGATGAGAGACTGGAGATAATCCGGGATATGAATTTCTCACTTGAGGCAGGAAAGCGGATGTGTATCACTGGTGCCAGCGGCTGCGGAAAAAGCACTCTGCTGAATATCATCGGTTCTCTGGATACCTGCGATTCGGGTGAGATAATCGTGGACGGACAGGATATGACCAAGTTTGACAGTGCCCAGCTGTGTTCATACCGTAATCATACCATAGGTTTTATTTTTCAGTTCCATTATCTGCTGCGGGAATTGACGGCACTGGAGAATGTCATGATTCCGGCGCTGGTGGCAGGCGTGGCAAGAAAAGAGGCTCAGGCAAAGGCTGAGGAGCTTCTGAACAGTGTGAATATGGAGCACAGAAGTCATTATTATCCATCCAAGCTTTCAGGCGGTGAGAGACAGAGAATTGCTGTGGCCCGGGCTCTTGTCAATGATCCTGTTCTGCTTCTGGCTGACGAGCCTACCGGTAACCTGGATGAGTACAATTCTGAGATAGTGGAGAATCTTCTGTTCCAGATTGCTGAGGAACGTAACAAGTCACTTATCCTGGTGACACATGACAGGCAGATCGCATCCCACGGAGATGCCCGGGTGAAACTGGAAAAAGGCGGCGCCAGCTTTTTATGGGTAAGAAATTTTCTTTTTTTTATGCTTTCAGAACTATCTTCAGCAGAAATTCAAGCCGGGTGTTCAGACATATCAGGGGGGCTGTCATAGGTGCTGCCATCAGTCTGATACCTCTGGTGGTGGTGCTGGAGATCGCTGACGGCATGATAAAGGGAATTGTGGATCGTTATGTGGAGATCAGCAGTTTTCATCTTCAAGTGCGTCTTCCGGTTCTGACAGATAAGGAAAGTCCTGAGGAATTTGTTGAGAAGATACGTTCCATGGAGAATGTCCGTATGGCTTTTCCATATACTGAGGGAAACGGAATTCTGTACAGCTCCGGAGGTCGGACCGGTATAACTGTCCGTGGAATTCCAGATAATGTGTATAGTCAGGATGAAGGCTTTTCCAGATATATTTCTGTCAGTGAAGGGGAGTTCTCACTTTCTGAAAAGGACAGCATAATCATAAGCAGGGAGACTGCCGCACTGCTGAAAGTTGGCTGCGGAGACACGGTGAAACTGCTGACTGCAAAACAGGTCCCTGGCCGGCAGATGCTGCTGCGTCCTACCAAGTTCACTGTCAGGGGGATCTACACTTCCGGATATCAGGAGCTGGATATGCTGTCGGCTTTCATAACCTCAGAATATGGCGAGAAACTTTTTGCAGATCCTGACCGGCGGATGATCGCCGTGAAGACCGATAATGCCTACAGCAGCAGCCTGTACACTGTTGCATCTGATATACGGCATCTTTCCATAGGCACCAGAGCCTACACATGGGAGGCTTTGAACGATACGCTGGTGACTACCATGGGTACTACCAGAAAGTTCCTGATTTTCATCATGATACTTATCCTGGGGGTCGCATCCATAAATATATCATCGTCTATGATCATGATAGTCATTTCCAAGAAGCAGGATATAGCGGTTCTGAAGAGCATGGGTGCTTCTGATTCTGATATTTCTGCCATTTTCATACTGCAGGGATTTTTTATCGGTGCTGCTGCCGCTTTCATAGGTCTGGCTCTGGGAATTTTTGCAGCCCTGAATATAAACGAGATAATAGATATGCTGGAGAGTGTGCTGAATATGCTGCTGCAGCGGGATTTCAGGCTGTCTGAGACAGGATATTACCTGGAGAGGATTCCTGTGGAGCTGTCACTGCCTAAACTGGCAGGATGCGGAGCTCTGGCTATACTGTTCTCTGTGGTCGCATCCTGGCTGCCTGCACGCCATGCCGGTCGGATCCGTCCTGTGGAGATCTTCCGCAAGCACTGAAGAAAAGGGAAGGGACACCGCAATATAAAAGAGGAAGGACACCCCCGTTTCGACCGGTGGTTTCCTCCCTCTTTGGATTTCTCTTCTTCCTTCGGACGACTCAAGGCTGTGCCGCCCTGGAGCCAGAAAATGCAGCATATATATTTTATATTTCATATGCCCTGATAGGAAGCTAAAAAAATTACTGATTTACAATCAATTAAAGAAATATATCTTATATCTGGTAATAATATAGCTATTATAAAAAAATAACTGGTAATTGTGGTGGCTGATCAAATCCGCCAGTTCTCTAGAACTCTCCTCAACTCCAGTTGTATTTTCAGTATATATCAGCTGTATATTTTGTCAAGAATTTATTCTGTAAGACTGAATCAGAAAACAGGTAAACAGTTTGCGAAACAGTTTTGATTAAAAATGGTATAAAACAGCTGTTTAAAGGGTATTTTTATGGCTTTTTAACTGTTTTTGATGTTCATGAAGATAAATGGGATTATTTAAGGTAATTCTTTTATTTATATATACTTATGGGAATAATATAAGGGAAGTAGTGAATTCTCATATTTCATGAATAATTACAAAAGTAGTCTAAAAAGTTTTGTATGAATTCAGAAAAACAGTTCCTGATCGTTGTATAATGACAATGTTCAGGAGTTTTTTTCAGCCCATTTCCTTCAGCTTCTGGATCTCGTCTCTGAGGGCTGCCGCTTCCTCGAACTCCAGATTCTTGGCGTGTTCCAGCATCTCATTCTCCAGTGCCTTTATAAGCTTCTTTCTGTCTTTCGGATTGACTATGTTGTAGTTATCTTTGACCACCTGAATATTCAGCTCCTGGGCTTTCTTCCGCTCCTCGTGCTTTCTTATCAGAATGTCCTGCACCGATTTCTGGACGCTCTTCGGAGTGATTCCATGCTCCAGATTGTACTGCTGCTGTATTTCCCGGCGGCGTCTGGTCTCCTGGATCGCCTGTTCCATGGCTTCAGACTTCCTGTCCGCATACATTATCACATGGCCGTTCACATTTCTGGCTGCTCTTCCTATGGTCTGTATAAGTGATGTGGCTGAACGGAGGAATCCTATCTTGTCCGCATCCATGATGGCTATGAGCGATACCTCCGGTATGTCCAGACCCTCACGCAGCAGGTTGATTCCCACCACGATGTCGCATTTTCCCAGGCGCAGCTCCTTGATTATCTCAACACGCTCGAATGTCTCTATCTCTGAGTGCATATAACGGACTTTCAGTCCCAGGCTGCACAGATAATCTGTCAGATCTTCTGCCATTTTCTTGGTCAGTGTGGTGATGAGGACACGCTCATTCTTTTTTATCCTTTCCTGTATTTCTCCGTAAAGATCCTCGATCTGTCCCTTTGTGTTCCTGACTTCTATCTCAGGATCCAGCAGTCCGGTAGGGCGGATTATCTGTTCCACCACTTTCTCGGCCTTGTCATATTCTTCCTGTCCGGGAGTGGCGGAGACATAGATGACCTTGTCCAACAGCTCCTCGAATTCGCTGTAGATCAGTGGTCGGTTGTCCAGTGCTGACTTCAGACGGAAGCCATGGTCAAACAGTGTGGTCTTTCTGGAACGGTCACCCTCGTACATTGCCCTGACCTGGGACAGCGTGACATGGGACTCATCCACAAAAAGGAGAAAATCCTTTGGAAAATAATCCAGCAGCACATAGGGCCGCTCACCTTCCTTGCGTCCTGTTATATGACGGGAGTAATTTTCGATTCCGCTGCAGTAGCCTATCTCTTCCATCATCTCCATGTCATATTCAGTTCTGGACTTGATGCGCTGTGCCTCCAGCAGTTTGCCTGCCACTGTCAGCTCCTCGTAGCGCTGTGCCATCTCAGCCTTTATGTTGGCTACAGCTGATTTAAGATCATCTTCTGGAACTACGAAATGCTTGGCAGGGTAGATAGTGAGAAAATCATAAGTCTCGATTCCTCTTCCTGTGATGGCGTCAAACTCAGTCATGCGGGCTATCTCGTCCCATTCGATTTCTATGCGGTATCCGTTCTTGGTGTATGCCGGGAAGATCTCTATGCAGTCCCCGTGGATCTTGAAATTTCCCCGTTCGCCTACGGCATCATTGCGCTCATACTGCATGGCTACCAGCTGTCTGGCGATCTTGGTGATATTGATTTCCTGCCCTTCCCTGAGCATCAGTCCCATTTCCCGGTAGGTCTGCGGACTGCCAAGTCCATAGATGCATGATACTGTGGAGACTATGATAACATCCTGACGTTCCAGAAGTGATGATGTGGCAGAGAGTCGGAGCCGGTCGATCTCGTCATTGACGCTGGCATCTTTTTCGATATAGAGATCTTTGGAGGGAACATAAGCCTCCGGCTGATAATAGTCGTAGTAGGAGACGAAATATTCCACCGCATTGTCAGGGAAAAAATCCTTGAACTCCCGGTAAAGCTGTGCCGCCAGTGTCTTGTTATGGGAGAGCACCAGAGTGGGGCGTCCCACTTTTTCTATGATCTTGGCCATGGTGAAGGTCTTGCCGGAGCCTGTGACTCCTTTCAGCACCTGTCTTCTGCATCCATCCTTTATTCCCTGAGCCAGCTGTTCTATGGCCTTGACCTGGTCACCTGCCGGCTGGTAAGGAGCCACTACTTTGAATTCGCTCATTTTTTGTCACTTCTGGCTGACAGCACGATTTTATATATGATATCTTTGCCATCACGGTGCACTTTCACAGTGGCAGTATCACCGATTCTGGTATTTTCCAGTGCTCCGTAAAAATCTGATATGGATGAGATTCTGCTGCCGTTGATCTCTGTAATGACATCACCTCCGATGTAGAATGTGGAGCGTCCGTATCTGACCGGGGTGTTTCCGCCTTTTAGTCCTGCGTTCTGGGCATTGCTGCCTTTGGAGACAGAGGAGATGAGCAGACCGTTTTTTACATCAAGATTGGCATAACGCACCAGCTCTGGGAACAGCTGTATCACTTCCACATCGATCCAGCCCCGCTGCACTGCACCATATTCTATAAGGTCGGGAACGACTCTTCTGGCTGTGTTCACAGGCACTGCGAATCCTATGCCCACAGATCCGCCGGAAGGGGAGTATATCATGGTGTTTATTCCTATGAGTCTCCCTTTCGAGTCGATGAGCGGTCCTCCTGAGTTGCCTGGGTTTACTGATGCATCGGTCTGGATCATGTCACGGATGATGTATTTGCTGTCTGATGATGTCATCACCGGACGTCCCAGTCCTGATATGACTCCGGTGGTCAGCGTTCTCTCATAACCGAAAGGGTTTCCTATGGCTATGGCTTTCTGACCTACTCGGAGTACGGAGGAGTCGCCCATGGTTATGGTTGTCAGCTTTTTATTTCCCGGCTCTATCTTCACTACTGCCAGGTCATTCTCATAATCTATGCCCACAACTTTGCCGTCGAAGGTGGTGCCGTCGGATATGGTGACATAAACTTTGTAGGCCTTTGCCACCACATGCTTGTTGGTAAGTATGTAGCCTCTGGTATCTATGATCGCTCCGGAACCGCTGCCTCCTTCCTGAGGTACAGGCTCCAGAAACCAGTTCATGGTCATCACTTCGGTGGTTATATTGACGACTGCATCATTGAGTTTCTCATAGATCCTGATATTCTCCATTTCTTCAGGAGAGAACTGCTCCTCTGTGGAGACCTCCGAAAGCTGCTCCGGTGACAGATTGTACTCAAATGGAGTACTGGCCGGAATGTCCTGCTGGTCCTGCGTTTTCTGCTGCTGCGGTGGTGCAGCCGGCAGAGTCAGAAATCCCAGTTTGAATGTGACTGCTATAAAAGCGACCAGAACAAGCGCTATGTATGTGAAAAGCTGTTTTCTTGAATAAAGTTTCATGATCTGAGTATAACTTCATCTTTATCTTGAATCAATCTGAAAAATTTTTCTGTTAGATATGTATGCTGCCATATATTCTGATATTGATTGATACGGTTCCTATATTTTTTATGCCTAAGATTGCTTATTTTATTTATCTGTTCTGCGTTACTGCCATTGTTTTTGCTGTCAATAAACTGATGTTGAAGTCTGTGTTGCTCATGGTGTTCATTTGCTGGGGATTCTTGTCATGTATCTGCATAGCTGCCAGATATGTGCCTGATTCAGGGGTTATGTCGGCTGGTCTGGAAAATGTGACGGCACTGGAGGGTACTGCGGAGGGGGACAGTTACAGGCTTAAAGGTGGCAGTTATCTGTGTCGTATCAGGATGGATAAGCTGGTGTGTGGTAATGCAGAAATATATCTTGATAAAGATGTGACTGTGATTTATAGAGGTGAAAAACTGTATTGGGGCGAAAGAGCCAGGCTGGACAGAGTAAGGATCAGTGATGACAGGACTGCTTTTTTTGCCAGTCGGTGCAAAGTGGTCGGAAACTGCGGTAGATTTTTTTACATCAGAAAACAGGCTGTGGAGATTTTCATTGATAAGATCGACTGTGTATTCGGACAGGGCAGTTTTCTTGCAGAGGCACTGTTTGTCGGAAACAGGGATGATCTGCCTCTGGAACTGAAAGATATGTTCAGACGGGCTGGTCTTTCTCATGTGCTGGCACTGTCGGGAATGCACCTGGGAATAATATCTCTGTTTGTATTTTTTCTGATTCGCAGGGTTGCCGGGCAGACCGTCTCTCTTGTGACAGTGAACTGTGTGAATGTTATCTATCTGCTGTTGGCTGGAATATCTCCGTCTCTGCTCAGATCGGTGATCATGTTTTTTCTGATTTCTCTGGCTAAAATTACCGGCTGCCGGATGAATCTGATGAAGATATTGTTCTTTGCATTTTCTGTTTCACTCATGGCTTTCCCTGAATATTTTTTCTCACTTTCGTTCCAGCTCTCATTTCTGGCACTGGCAGGCATTATTCTGCTGACATCAAATATTTCAGTACCTTTTGAGCGGTTTCTGCCAGCTGGCATTGCTTCTGGAATTGCCTGTTCCATTGCGGCTGTCATAGGAACCGGGGCAGTTTCATTACATACATTTGGAATTATTTACCCTGGAGGGATCGTCAGTTCAGTTATAGTTTCGCCTGCTGTAACGATTTATATGTGCGGGGGACTGGCTGTGATGATGATCCCTATAAGCATTCTGCATTATTTTCTGCCATTTGTTCAGAGTGTTTTCAATGGTTTTTATTGGTTGATCCTGAAAATTGTGGCTGTCTTTTCCTATATCCCGGGAATAACTGCAGAGGGGGATATTCCTTTTTGGGTGTTCCTGTTTTTTCAGTTGATCATTGTCTGGCTGATATATTTTCCATGCTGTATGACCAGAATTTTTAAAAGATTCAGATGAAAATATGAGGCTCAATTCCGTATAAAAAACAATTATTTTGTTTCAAATTGAAACAGTATTCATATCTGCTGACGATAATGCCGGTTCTGTCGACTTAATTCCGTATCAGTTTGACACACCTGTGGACGAGAAAGTGGCAGCTATATCAGGCGAAGAGATGGTCCTGACACTGTATGCACAGTGGTTCGGCACAGGCATAGAGGACAAGGTCGACGGCATGGTCAAGAGCGATGTGGTCATCAAAAACACAGGAACCGTAAGGGAATACATCAGGGCTACGATCACAGCCAACTGGTATGACGCTGAGGGCAATATAGTAGCGCCATGGAGCGTGGACAGCACAGGCAAGTGCAGCCAGGGCGAGTTCACCGGACTGACAGGCACCGGCTGGATACTTGGAGCTGACGGATATTACTACTACACATATCCTGTGG